>CAKZSB010000311.1 GCA_937920585.1 uncultured Granulosicoccaceae bacterium
CAGCACGAGTAGCAGGTTATCCATGACTCGTCTGGTTTGTGCCTCAACTCCTTCAGGCAGTGGCTTGTCTGGCTCGCCTGGCCATGTTGGCATTTGGCCGGTCAGGAAAACCCAGCCATCGACCTCTGCAGCGTGTGAGAATGTAGCCACTGGTTGTGGCGCCGTGTCTATCATGTGAAAAGTGGGTAGTGACATTGTGGGTCTTGGAGGTCGTGTTTATCGATGCGGTTGCGTGGGCGTTAAGCGTGTATTGTAAACTCGACGGGTGGACGTTGTTGCGATTGATACATCGCCGATGCATTGATGGAAGTACGACCACTCGGGTGGTCGATTCTGCCATAACCCTCGTGTATGTGGCCGAACAGATGAAGCTGTATCGCTGGTCTTTGTTCTACCGCCGCCAGTAGTTCCGGGCATCCCACGCTTTCCATTACACCCCACCTGTTCGGACATTTGTCCAGAATACCGTATGGAGGGCCATGGGTTATCAGGACATTGGTATGGTGGGGAATATCTTTCCATACTTCACGGGCATCGGACGGGTCGTACATGAATGCCCAGTCAAAAAAACGTGGTGTGCAGGGAGAGCCATAAAATGTGATGCCTTCAATCGTAACGGTGCGATTGTACAAATAGTGAAGGCGAGTGCCGTTATAGAGCAGTGTAACCGGTGTGGCTTCGTAGCCCAGATCATGATTGCCGGCGATGTAGATGATGTCATCGAATTGATTCTGTTGGCACAGCCAGGCTTTAAAATCCTCTACTTCTTCCGGCCTGCCGAAATTGGTGAAGTCTCCGGCGTGAATCAGTACGTCGTAGTGTTTGGACGTTTGATAGTGCTTGTGCCAGTGAGTGCCGTGTGTGTCGCTGATCAGGAGTGCGGATAGTGTGGGCATAAAAAGCTACTGGTAACTATGACGATGACAACCAGCCGATACTGCGTTTTAACACCGTAATGGTCAACCGAAACTTTACCGTCACTGGCGGGCAGGCGTGACTTGAGAGGTGGTGATGGATCGGACGACACCGGATAGGGATTAAGCGGTACCATTGACAACTGTTACTCAGCCGAAAGAGAACCTCACATGCTGCTAACCGGTTTCCAGGGCTATGGTGGTAGAGACGATAACCCGTCTGCGCAGGTCGTTGAGGCGCTGGCCGGCACCCGTATCGCCGGACAAACTGTCACGGGTGAAGTATTACCCGTGACTAATCACGATCTGCAGTCCCGAATCGAGTCCCTGATTGCGCAACACAAACCGACTCTGCTGGTCTGCCTGGGGCTTGCGCCGGGTGAAAACATGATTCGCATTGAGCGGCTTGCGGCGAATTACTCGCGGTTTGAAATTCCGGATAATGCCGGTGATCGCGTCGACGGGGCTATTTGCGAGGAAGGGCCGGCAGCCTATGAGAGTACGCTGCCGGTCAGCACAATTTGCGAAGGCCTGGTGGCGGCCGGTATCCCCGCCAGAGTGTCGGCCACAGCGGGTACCTTTTTATGTAATGCCATCATGTACCACGCTTTGCATTATTGCGCAGTGCAGAACCTCTCGTGCCGCGCCGGCTTTATTCATTTGCCTTACTTGCCGTCCCAGGTTAGCGACATAATACGCACCGCATCCAGTGGGGGCGGGATCGAACTCCATCAGCGCGCAGATCTGGCCTCCATGGCGCTCGCTGACCAGATTGAAGCCATTCGGCGCGCGATCGAGCTGATGCTTCCGGCCTAGTGCTGTTGGTGGCAACCATCGTTTTACGATCGCGCAAGTTCCTGTTTTACCGGGCACAATGCATGTAGTGGCGTTCCGGGCAGGCATTTTGGCGAGCGAGGCTCGATAACTCTGATTCGCTCCGTTTGGCGGTTGCAGTACACTACGGCAATCCGCACGGCCAAAGCCGTTGCTCGCCATGGAAACTACGGAGCCACAATGCGCAACCTTGAACAGCCGGGACGTTCCCCGGTTCATGCCACCCGGGGAATGGCAGCGACTTCACACCCGTTGTCGACCAATGCAGCGCTGGATATCCTCAAGCGCGGTGGCAATGCGCTGGATGCGGCGATTGCCGCCTGTGCAGTGCAGTGCGTAGTGGAGCCGCAGTCAACCGGCATCGGTGGCGATTGCTTTTGCCTGTACACCCCGCAGGGCACGGGTGTGCCGATTGCCTTCAATGGTTCCGGCCATACCCCGGCTGCGGCAACACTCGATTATTATCAGCAGAACGGGATTGGCGAAATTCCTCGCCAGTCGCCCCATTCGGTGACGGTGCCGGGTGCGATACACGCCTGGCATCGACTCAGTGAGGACCATGGTGCACTGCCGTTCTCCGATCTGTTGCAACCGGCGATCGGCTATGCCCGTGATGGCTACCCGGTATCCTCCAGAGTGAGCACCGACTTCGCCGCTCAGACTGAATTCCTGCACAACAATGCCGCCGCTGGCGCGGTGTTTTTGATCGATGGCAAAACGCCAGCTGTCGGGCAGATGCATCGGCAGCCTGCACTGGCAAAAACGCTGCAGTTAATTGCCGAAAAAGGTCCTGACGTATTCTACAAAGGCGAGATTGCCGAAGATATTGTCGACACACTTAAGGCGTTAGGCGGTTTGCATACAATGGATGACTTCGCCTCAATAGACACAGAGTATGTCGAGCCGATCACCACGAATTTCCGAGGTTACGATATCTATCAGGTACCGCCCAACGGGCAGGGTATTATTGCGCTGCAATTGCTCAACATCGTGTCCGACTTCGATTATCAATCGGTCGATCCGCTCGGTGCCGATCGCCTGCACCTGGAAATAGAAGCGGGTCGCCTGGGCTACCAGGACAGGAACCTGTACGTCGCCGACCAACGCCATGCAAACGTACCGATAGAGTGGATGCTGTCGACGGAGCATGCGGCGCAAATGCGTGCATCGATCGATCCGGCCCGTGCGATGACTGAGCTGCCACAGTACAATGCACCGCCTCAACAAAGTACCGTCACGCTTGCGGTGGTGGATGGCGAGGGCAACGCCTGCAGCTTTATCAATTCACTGTTTCACAGCTTTGGCAGCGTGCAAATGGCGGCTCGCTCGGGTGTGATGCTGCACAATCGCGGGCAGAGTTTTGTGGTGGATCCCGGTCATCCAAACTGCATTGGCCCCAATAAACGCCCGATGCATACCATCATCCCCGGCATGGTGTGCAAAGACGGTGCAGCGGTGATGCCCTATGGCGTAATGGGCGGGCACTACCAGTCGTATGGCCATATGCAGTTTCTCACCCGCATGATCGATTTTCAGATGGACATACAGGAAGCGCAGGATGCTCCGCGCATTTTTCCAGAGCCTGCAGAAGGACATGTGGAATTCGAATCCACGCTGGCGCCTGAAACGGTAGCGCAGCTGCGCCAAAGAGGCCACAACATGCAGCCTGCAGCGCGGCCGATCGGTGGATCGCAGGCTATCTGGATCGATCGCCAGAACGGTGTGTTGACTGGTGGCTCGGATCCTCGCAAAGACGGTTGCGCGATCGGTTACTAGCCCCGAAAACAACATAAATTCTCCACGGAGCAAACGTCTTGAGTGATGATAATGTAGTCGCCACCGAATTGATGGGGGATGTATGGCCCGCCACTCAACCTGGTGAAGATCCGGTGTTGTACGGCCATGTCGAGCTATCACCGCGCGGTGCGTTCGAGGCGCGCAGCGTCCAGTCGTTCAGGATGGTGTATACGGTTGGTCGCTATGGCATCGACGACACTGGCAGCATTCGCGTGGTTTTTCGATTCATGGGTGACTGGGGCGATCTTCAAACCACAGATCCCAGTGGCTATAACTACGTTACCGCACGTTGCAGCACAGACTCACGCGTGTCGCTGGCCTACGCCAAAACCGGTCATCAGCGGCCGTGGTTTCGCTCACTGACGGTACGTCTGCACGGTGGCTATTTGCGTGAGGGTGACACCATTACAATTGAATTTGGTGACACCTCCAAAGGTTCACCTGGCATGAAAATGCAGTCGTTTGTCGAAGCGGGTTTTGAATTTAAAGTGCTGGCTGATGTCTGCGCGGTTGGCCACTACATCCCGCTACCCGAAACGCCTTATATTTCCATTGTCGCGGGCCCGGCCTATGTGTGGAAAGCGGTACTGCCTACTTTGCGCAATCGCGGGCAGGCTTTTCAACTGGGCTTAAAGTGTGAAGATAAATGGGGTAACCCGACGCCCAAAGCCCGTGGCAAGCTACGTTTTGAAACCACCTTGCCGGTCAACAACCTGCCAGAGTCGATCAACTATCCGCCGGGTGAGCGTTCACTGGTACTTGAAGATTTAACCGTTGATCAGGATGGCACCTTGCGAATCAGAGTGCTGAACGAAAGCGCTGAATGTGTGGCCGAGGCCGGGCCGTTGATTATCCGTGACGGGGCCTGCGGCTACTGGGGGGATTTGCATGGCCAAAGCGGTGAGTCTATCGGCATCACTACCTCACGAAATTATTTCGACTTCGCGCGCAACAAGGCCTTTCTGGATGTCAGCGGGCACCAGGCCAATGATTTCCAGATCAACAATGCCTTTTGGCAGTACCTGAACGAGTTATCTGCCGAGTATCATGAAGACGGCCGTTTTGTTGTGTTCCCGGGCTATGAATGGTCGGGCAATACGGCAGTGGGTGGTGATCGCAATGTGTTCTTTCGCGACGAGGGGCGCCAGATCCATCGTTCTTCGCATGCGCTGGTAACTGACCGATCCGATCTGCACACCGATGCGCCAAGTGCAGCTGAATTGTTCGAGGCCTTGCAGGATGAGGATTGTGTTGTGTTTGCCCATGTTGGCGGGCGCTATGCCGACACCGCACAGGCACACGATCCCACGATTGAAACGGCGATGGAAATTCACTCGGCCTGGGGAACGTTCGAATGGTTGTTGACCGATGGATTTGCAATGGGCCACCGCTGCGGTGTGGTGTGTAACAGCGATGGCCACAAGGGCCGGCCCGGCGCGAGTTATCCCGGTGTGGCAACCTTTGGTGCCTACGGTGGATTAACCTGCTTTCTCACCGAAGACTTCAGCCGTGACGGGATTTTCGAATGCCTGCGCCGCCGCCACCACTACGGCACCACCGGCTGTCGCATGCATATGGATCTGTCGGTGCACTTTGCCCAACCAGCCATACTTTATCAGCGCGACCCCGGGGCGTTTCCCGATGCTGCCTGCAGTGAGGTGCGCGAAGTGATGATGGGCGACATCGTGCAAAGCAGCGCGAGTGAAGTGGAACTCAGGTTCAGCATTGCTGCGCACGCAGCTATTGAGCGCATTGAAATTCGCAATGGTACCGAGGTACTCGAAACGGTTCGCCCTTATGCCGAGGCAGATCTGGGCAATCGATTTCGTGTGATATGGAGTGGCGCCGAGTATCGTGGCCGTGGCCGGCAAACCAGCTGGATTGGCCGGGCCCGCTTTGCCGGCAGCGAGATATTGCGGATGGCAAAAATCAACGCATGGAATCATGAGCGTTTGCTGGCGCAGAATGGCAGCGACACGATTGAATTCAATGCCATGACAACGGGCAACTTTGGTGGCTTTGACGTTTGGTTGAACGATGCCGACGCAGGTGAAATTGATATTGCGACCAACCACGGCAGTTTGAGATTGCCGATGGCTGATATCGGCATCGAAGACCACCATCTGGATGCCGGCGGACTGGAGCGTGCAGTGCGCGTGTTCCGCTTGCCTGCAGAAAACACCCACCGGGAAATGAAGTACTCGACAAAGATTCCAATCCATCCATCAAAAGATAATCCGATCTGGATTTGCGTGACAACTGAAGATGGATTCCAGGCCTGGAGCAGTCCGGTATTTGTTTACGATGGCAATGAACCCCAGGCAACATGACAAGCGGCGTGTCCGCTCAAGGAAATAAAGCTGATGGCTACACCTCCCATCTCCAGTCGCGCGGCCTCATTGGGCACCGAGAACGCATTTGTTGTACTGGCCGAAGTCAATGAACTGATTGCGCAGGGCCGGGATGTCATTTCCTTTTGCATTGGTCAACCGGATTTCCCGGCCCCCGTGCATGTGCAGCGTGCCGGAATTGAGGCCATTGAAACCGGCCTGCACGGCTACACGCCAAGCGCGGGAATCAGTGAATTGCGCACGGCTGCGGCCAGTTACATGGGTAAGATGCGCGGGCTCGAAATTGAACCCGACGATGTCGTCGTAGGGGCGGGCGCAAAACCGTTTATCGCCTATGCGATTCAGTCGACCACCGATTACGGCGTTGGCGATGAAGTCATCTACCCGGTGCCGGGCTTTCCGATATACGAATCTCAAATCACCGCGCTGGGTGCAGTACCGGTACCACTGTATTTGCGCGAGTCGCGAAACTTTGCGTTTGATCCGGATGAGCTGGCGGCGAAGATAACCGATCGCACGCGCATGCTCATTCTCAATTCGCCACAGAACCCGACTGGCGGGCTGCTGAGCAAAAAGGATCTGGAAGCCATCGCCGCAGTCTTGCGAGAGCATCCGCAAGTCTGGATCTACGCTGATGAAATTTATTCGCGCCTGGTTTTCGACGGGCAGTTCCAGTCGATCGCTGCGGAGCCCGGAATGCTGGAGCGCACGATTATCTCCGATGGTGCGTCGAAGACTTGGGCGATGACGGGTTGGCGGATCGGCTTTGTCGCCAACAAATCTCTGGCCCCGCTAATGACAAAATGGGTGACCAACACAGATTCGTGTGCATCGCATATCTCGCAATGGGCGGCAGTGGCTGCGATCTCGGGGCCACAGAATGATGCGACTATGATGCGCAAGACCTTTCTCGCCCGCCGAGACCTGATCACCGGCCTGCTAAACAACATACCCGGGATCGAATGCCAGGCTTCCGGTGGCGCGTTTTACGCCTGGCCCAATGTAACCGAAGTGTGCGCCGCGACAGGCTGTGCCGACTCCGAAGAGTTTCGCCAGCGACTGTTGCACGAAGCCGGAGTGGCAGTGCTGGCAGACATTCATTTTGGACACAGAGTGCCCGATGATGGTCAGCACATAAGATTCAGCTATGCGACCTCTGACGAGAACATCGAAAAAGGGGTCGCGCGTATTGCCGAATTCGTACAGAAAAACAGTGCCTGAGTCGTTGCAATATATCCGTAGTTTGTGGCCAGCGAGTATTCGCTGAATCGTGCCTGACGACCGCATCGCGCTCACTGGCGGCGGTGTGCCGGGCCAGCGTTTGTCTGGCAGGCTTGGCTACGCTGCCATTTTGCTGCCATTCGCGCTGTATTGTGCGGTAGCGTTGTTCTGGCTTGGTCACATCCAGCGTTATGAGTTTGTATCCGGCAACCTGATATCCAACGCCAATTTTGAGCAGCAGTTAAATCACTGGCAGTTAGAAAATAACAACGCGCTGGTGAATGCAAGTAGTGGCATTGAATTATCTGCGCTGGATGGATCGGGCAGAGTTGGGCTGTCGCAAACACTTGATACTCGGCACACCCTGTTTTTATTTCGCGCAACACTGCGTGCCTCGGGCGATCAATCGGCGATGAAACCCATTGCCGGTATTTACCTGCATCGGGCACCATCGAATGAGAGCCGTGGGCTGACTTTCCCGCTATCCCGATTTAAGGAGGCGCACGATTGGTTCGAGGGTGAGTCATTTGTGCAGATACCATCCGGTTCCATGCCTCTGTCGCTAAGTATTCATACCTTCGGTGACGGTTATCAGATCGCGGTACGCGATATGGCGTTGATCGCGCTGCAAGTAACGCCTCAGTTCAAATGGCTAAGCAGGGTGTTGTACGGCTTGTTGGTGTTGTTTGCAGTGATCGCAGCGTATCTGGTTTTACTAAAGCTCTGGCACAATCTCGATCGGCTGCTATTTTGGCTGTTGTGTGTTGGGGCTACTGCGTTGATGTTCGCGGTTTTGTATTTCGCGACGACCACGCGGGATCTGGCAGCATTTATTCACCAGTTGGGCCTTGCCTTGCCGCAGGGAGCACGACTACAGATTGAACCGCTGGTTAAATTTATACTGCAAGAACCAATGGTGTTCGCCACCAGCATTGGCGCCAAACTTCTACACTTCGGGTTCTTTTTTATCGCCGGAACGGTTGCTGCTGTGTGTGTTGTGTTTGCGCGCGCGTGGTTTTTGTTTTTGGTACTCGTGGTGTTGACGATAGGCACAGAGACGCTGCAATCGTTTGAAGTTTCGCGCCGTGGATCTTTTTATGACGTGGGCTTGAATAGTTCAGGGCTGCTGGCGGGGTTTCTGATGTGCCTGCTCGTGTTAGTGGTGGTCCGCCATATCGGCGCCCGGTGGCGAACGTAGGCATATAACGGCAGGCCCGAATGGCCTGCCGCAACTAATCGCACTGTTACTGTGGCGGACAACTGGTTTCGGTTTCGGGGTTCCAGCCCCAGCCATCGTTTTGATCGGCATTTGAAAAATCGCAGTCAGCGTCGCCGGCGGCTGGCAGTGGCGGGCAACTCTGGCGTGTAACGGGGTCCCATCCCCAGCCATCGTTTTCAGCTGCATCGGTAAAGTCGCAGGAGGGTGGGGACGTGCTGGCCGTCAGCCACTCGAATCGCATTCCCTTCGCTGTGCGATCGGCATAGCCGTTCCAGTAGGTGTGGGCGTCTGTGGGCACGCCGTCTTCAACCGAGAAAACACCATCGCTGGCGTTGGGTATCAGATCGAGATAAGCGTCTGCTGTCGCTTCGCCTTTAAGGTATCTGGCAAGCCAGGCAGTGACGAAATGTTGTGAGTGATTGTTGAGCTTTTCGGTTTCCCAAACCGCATCCGCGTAGTGCTCATAAGGGAAAAACCCCAGCGTATCGTTGAAATCGTAGCTCTCCTGCGGCGCGGGATAGGGCGCGCCGGCATTGTGATTGGCGTGGTTGAAAGTGAGTAGTGCGCGGTCGACACTGGTCGCATTCTGCCAGATCGCGCGAATCCCGTTTTCATAGCCGGATACATCGTCCTCGGAGCCTGCCACAAAAAGCATCGGCACGCCGATACCTGCCAGCCCCTCGGCATCCCAGAAACCGAAGTTCATGCCCCACGGCGCAAAGGCGATGGCTGTTCTGACGCGAGGATCGATAAGATCAAGATGGGTTTGGCTGCCCGCCAGATGAACGCCGAGTGTGCCGTGCGGGGCGCCCCAGGGGTAATCGACCGACAGTTGAGTGACGCCTGCGCCTGCGGTAATCACCGCGCCGTAGCCACCCATTGAGTAGCCAATGATTGCGGTGTTGTTAGCATCCACAAGCCCCGACAGGAACTGGCTGTCCGTATTGCCCAGTTGATCCATCTCGTTGAGCACGAACAGTTGATCAAGTGAGCGATTGACCAACGTTGAACCGAATGCCGCCTGCGTGCGGTAAGTAGAGTCAGTGTGATCAATCGATACCACAATGTAACCTTTGGAGGCCAGGTTCTCGCCCAGATGTGACATTAAATAGCGATTGCCCGGGTAGCCGTGCGAGAGTATTACCAGCGGAAACGGGCCCTCGTTTTCGATCACCGCAGCATCCCGAATTGCCCGTCCCTGAAGTTCGACCTGCGTTACCGCGTCTCGCATGTAGGCGGTAAGTGTGGTGCTGCCAGTGGCGGTTGCGCTGGCTGGATACCAGACCTCTAACGTGAGTTCACGATCATAGCGGGGTAAGCGCTCAGGTGCGGGTTCGGCATTGTTGAGCTGAAGTACGTCGACCTCGTTGGGATTGACTGCGATCAGTGTTCTGACGCCGACTTTATAATCGCCATAAGAAGCTAGTTCCGGGGCTAGTGGCAACTGCGTATCAATGCGGTTTTCGGCCTGTGCCAGTGGTGCACAAAGTAGCAGCAGAATTGGCAGCGCAAGCTGCGTGAGACGTGTCTTGAGCATGGAGTGACTCCGATGGTGGCTATTAAAGCAGTAGACAGGATGTCAGCGAATTGTAGTTGTGGCACGGCTGTAGATTTACCCTGCGAATGGAGATAGCAATGCAGTCGCGCTCCGCAGGAGGCTTTCATACTACACCAACGCACACCATTCGAAAGGCTGAGGCAGGGCCTCACAGACCGTGCTTTCGGCAAGGCTGCCTGTGCAACCCTGCATTAACGAGGCTTGAATCAGGGCTGGCGGAGTTTCTCTATCGGCACGAGACTGGCGTAGAATATCCGGGTGATTGCGCCACCGGGTTTGTGCAATCCGGCACTGCGGCATGCTTTTTTATGCACGCTTGTGAATCTTTTCTGCCTATTACCGGAATCCATGATGAATTACGACAGCGATAACATCTTTGCGAAAATTCTGCGTGGTGAAATACCTGCCGAGCGTGTCTATGAGGATGCCGACACACTGGTGTTCATGGATATTATGCCGCGTGCTGATGGCCATGTGCTGGTGATTCCCAAAACACCTGCACGCAACATGCTCGATGCCAGCCCGCAACAATTGGCCGCCTGCATCGCGACAGTACAGAAAATAGCCCACGCGCTGCTGCGTGCCTTCGATGCAGAAGGGATAACCACGCAGCAGTTTAATGAAGCTGCCGGTGGACAGGAGGTGTTTCATTTGCACTATCATGTGATGCCACGGCACGACGGGGTACGCATGCGTGCGCCCGGAACAATGGAAAAGCCCGAGGTTCTCAAAGCCAACGCCGAGCGGATTCGTGCCGCACTGAGTTAGCCTGTGCATAGCGTTGCAATCGTATTTCATTCGGTAACCGGTACAACCCGGTCGCTTGCGCAGTCAATAGCAACGGGTGTGAGAGCGGAGCAGATCGAGGCGCTCGAGCTTGAAATTTTCGGTGCCGATATACAACATGGACGCTACGAAAATACCCGATTGCTCGATCAGATCGAGCGGGCCGACGCCGTCATATTTGGCTCGCCCACATTCATGGGGTCAGTGACTGCGCAATTTAAATCGTTTGCCGATGCGAGCAGTGAACGATGGACCGAACTGCGATGGGCAGACAAATTCGCCGCAGGCTTTACCATCGGCAGTAACTACAGCGGCGATCAGTTGAGCACCATCCAGTATCTGGGAGTGCTCGCTGCACAGCACGGTATGTTATGGGCGGGGCTGGATATCGCCGGCGGCTACGACGAGAGTGGTCGCAATCGGCTGGGAGCACAAAGTGGCCTGATCGCCTGCACGACCGATGCTGTTGTCCACCCGGTTGATTTACAGACGGCTCAATATCTGGGCGCGCGGGTAGCGCGGCTGGTAAAAAAATATCATTCTGCAGGATAAGTTATGAATACAGGGTTGCCCGGTTTGAAATTTGTACAGCCAGTTGTGACCAGGCTCCTGACAATCACTGCCGTGGTCCTTGCTGCGAGTCCGCTGCTGGCACAATCGGTATTTGATGAAAAGATTCTATCCACTGAAGTGTCCTGTCTCGACGCGCCAGTGGTAACGCTGGATGACCCGGATTTCACAGTAGCCACGGACGCACAACTGCAACGGGCTGTGTCTCGTGTAAGCGCTGGTGGCAGTATCCTGTTGAAACCCGGTGTTTATGAATTATCCAAAACTTTGTCGATCACCAAACCCGATGTGATTGTTCAGGGCGATAGCGCAAGCTGTGATGATGTTGTGTTGCTGGGGGCGGGAATGGAGAATCCGGATTTCGGCGCCGCGCCGCACGGATTCTGGATCAACGCGGCTGGCGTGACTATTCGCAACCTGGCCATTATCGGTTTTTACCATCACGCGATAACGTTTGGTGATCGGGCAACGGCGCCGTCACTTTATAATCTGCGGTTGCGTGATTCCGGTGAGCAGTTTGTTAAGATTAGCCACATTCCCGGGGAGCACGCCTCTGTGGATGACGGCCAGGTGGAGTACACACTTATCTATTATAGCGATGCGCCACCGGCTACCAATCATGGCGGAGGGGGGACCGGATATACCAATGGTATAGATGTGCACGGCGGTAAGCGCTGGATTATTCGAAACAACTATTTCGGAAATTTCCACACGCCGGATTCCGCCGACAATCGCTGGAATCCGGCCATACTAATGTGGAACGGGGCTGCTGACACACTGGTTGAAAACAACCGTTTTGTCGATGTTGACCGTGCGATTGCCTTTGGTCTGACTGATCGCGATGGCGATCATGCCGGCGGTATCATTCGCAACAACATGATCTACTATCGACCGGGCCTGATGAACTGGTTGCGGCGGCGTGACTCTGATGCGGCAATAGTCGTCTGGAACAGCGCCAATACACGAGTGATTCACAACACGATAATCACCAACAGAAACGTTCGCTACTCGATTGAATTTCGCTACCACACCGATGGCGGCATCGCCGCCAATAATCTGGTTGATGCGTCGGTGGGAAGCAGGCAGGGCGGAAACCACCAGGCACTGTCGAATAGCCGCGTTCGAAAATCAATGCAATTCATACAACCAGAAACAGGTGATTTGCGTTTGCAAAAGCCGTTTCAACCGAGTTATCCGTTGAACATTCAGATGGATGCGCCGCTTGATTACGACGGTCAGCACAGAGACAAAGCACAGGTGTTGTTACCGGGTGCGGATCAGATCAACTGAGTTTGTAGCTTAGAAATTGTTTTAACGACATTCCTGTCACTGCCCCCATGTTGCCGGCCCGTTGATTGAAGGCCGAAATCTGCCCGGTTGCGAGTGCTGATGCAGCATTGCCAATTTCGGCACTATTGTGCGAGTAGGTGACAGCGGCGATGCCGCGTTGCTCAAGTGCTGCAAGCCTTCCGATACCGATATTATCCAGTCCGCCACCGGCATCGTTGAACGCTGCGAATCTGGCTTTGGTTTTGAGTGCACGAGCCGGATCATTACCGATCAGTGCACCGTGGGAGCCGGCGACGATGATCGCATCGATATCACTGTCTTTAACCAGCGATGCCGAATCGCATAACAGTATCTGTTTGCCTGCCAGATCCACGTGCTGGCGAGCTTCGGTGATGGGTGGCAAGTGGGCGGTTGGATGTGGCGCCTGCTGCAAAAGCTCTAACGCCCTCACGACTGACTGCCCGGGTTCGATACCCAGCGCCAGCGCAGTTTGATTGGCAACGCTGATCACGCCACGTTCGAGCATGCTCTGCGACGAACCGATGTGGCAACTGCTGTGTGCCACACTGGCTGCCGCCATGCCGATTGTATCGAGGGCCAGTATCCCCGCGACCCCGGCATTGTTCTGGCCTTGCCCGGCGTCGTTCAATACTACGGCCCGCATTTCATATTGCGACGCAATCGCCGCTGGCAGCATGCCGCCGTGGGAGCCGCTGAGCACAACTTTACCTTTGCATTGAATGTCGGCGTCGGTGATCGAATCGAGTGTTACCAGTGCTGTGCTCATAATTATTGTCGCGTGAATTCGACGGGAATGCCGACCTGCGATGGATCGTCCAGCGTGCGGCAGTCGAGCCACAGTGCATCATCGTGAATTCTTCCAATCACCGGAACGGGAAGTTGCCGGAGTGCTGCGGCAAGCGTTTTGATTGCAGGTCCGTCGGCGGCTGTGCGAAGTACGGTTGCCATGCTCGGCAGTGTTCGAGTTGGCAGTGCGCCACTGCCGATTTGGCTCTGGCACGATTCGGTGGTGACTTTAATGGCGTCGTTCAGGTTGGCTCGCAGCCGGGTGGCCAGTTGTGTTGCCAGCTTGTCGATCTCTTCTGTGCTGCGAGTGAGCATGCGTAGTGATGGCAGTTGTGAAGTCAGTTGATCCGGATTGGCGTAGAGTTTCAATACTGCTTCGAGTGCTGCCAGCGTGACTTTGTCCAGCCGCATGGCGCGTTTCATCGGGTTTTTGTCGATGCGTTTGATCAGTGCTCGCTTGCCGGCAATAATTCCACACTGCGGTCCGCCCAGCAGTTTGTCACCGCTGAATGTGATGAGGTCACAGCCCTCCTGCAATGCCTGTTGTGCGGTGCGCTCCGCGGGCAGTCCGTGCGCTGCGAGATCGATTAGACTTCCGCTGCCAAGATCATCGTACAGCGGCAGGTTGCGACTTTTGGCCAGAGCTGCGAGTTCTTTGGCGCTGACAGATTTATTGAATCCCTGTACTTCATAGTTGCTGGGGTGAACTTTCATCAGCGCCGCTGTTTTTCGACCAATGGCGTTTTCGTAGTCGACCAGGTGGGTGCGATTAGTGGTGCCCACTTCACGCAATTTGCATCCGGCACTTTGCATGATTGCCGGCATTCGAAATGAACCGCCAATCTCGATCAGCTCGCCTCGCGATACGATGACATTTCTACCCGCCGCCAGAGTGTTCAGCACCAGCATGACTGCTGCGGCATTGTTGTTGACGGTCGTTGCAGCTTCAGCACCGGTGAGACGGCAGATCCACTGTTCGACGTGATCGTCGCGTCGGCCTCGTTTGCCGGTACTCAGGTTGTACTCCAGGTTGCTCGCCCCCTGGCTGACTGCGACCATCGCATCAATGGCCGGTTGCGGGTAACACGCCCGACCGAGATTGGTGTGTAACACGATACCGCTGAGGTTCAGCACCGGTTTAAGCGACGGTGCAAACAGGGCCTGCAAGCCGCCGTTGATTCGTTGCCCGAGCAATTCGATGGCTGTGTCGCGACTGTCCGGGGCGCAGTTGTCCAGTTCGTTGCGAAGCCTGGCAACTTCGGTTTTGCTTTGCGCGAGCACGGCGCTGCGGCCGTGCTCGGCGATCAGGGGCTGCAGTGTCTCGTGTCGCAGCAGCTGATCAATTGACGGCAATATCTGCAGTGCCGAATTTTGCTTCATGTCGGGCCGGTGGCTGAAAACTGGCCCGACATTGAAACACAGAAACGCGCTGCAGTTTCGACCTCAAACGCGCCAGCGATGCGGAACAATAAAACGCGCGCCAATGCCAGCCAGTTTTTCGTCGTCGCCGGCGAGCCATTGTTCGCGCAGTTTTCGCAGCGATAGTCCCAGCTGACTGTGCAACCAGAACCAGTCGTGCAGTTGTCGGCTGGAAGGTTTGCCGTTGGCAAGTGCCGCCTCAATCCACGCAGCTTTAAGGTCATCGCAGGCGTGGCGAAACTGCAGCAGGGCAGATCCACCATCAGCGCTTGCGGGTGGTTTGCCAGTCGCCAGTGTTTCGTCGATCAGGCTTGCGCATTGCGCAAGATTGAGGCCGGCGACACCCACGCTACTGCGCCCGAAAGCCTCATTGAACGATGTGATGGCTGGCTGTAAACGGCTGAGTTCACTGGCAACGCTGGTCGCAGCGCCGGTAGCCGGCGCGCGCCAGTCGGGATCGGGTGTGCTGCGCGGATCATCATCTTCGAAATCAATCAGTGTCTGTTTCGTTGCGGTTTCGATCAGCGTTAGTGCCGCGAGAAGCACACGTTTTTGAAACGCCTGGTCGCCCGGCGGCCCCAGTGGACGACCCAGTTCAAAGGGTACCCACAGCGCGCGTGGCGGACGCATGGTTTCCAGGTGGGGCTTGATCAGTCCAATAACGACTGTGTGCAGGCCGGCTTGTTCGAACCAATGGGCAAGTGCGCTCACGGCGCGCGTGCAGTTGGGTCAAACAGGTAACAGGCAAACGGTATCGACGTTGCGGCTGTGCAGGTGGCTGGCCAATGTGGCTGCGTGCGATTGCATTTGCTCCGGTGCCGTCGCTCCCATAAACGCATAGTGTTCGTCACTGGCCGATGCAATGACACCGTCGCTTGCCAGTGTCTGCAGCAGTTGCCGCGGGAATACGGTGTTGACATCCTCGGCGAACGCAGTGCGATCGAAATTTACCGACACGTGATTAACCAGCAGTTCGCCGTCTTCAATTTTGTTGTCAAAGCTGCGGTATTCCGCCGTGCCGGCGCGAACATTGTCATCACCGCGTCGCATCAGTCCGGCGCTGGATACCAGTGCTACGTTGCAGTTTGCGAGCTTGCGGGGCGCGTTGAACGCCGGTTGTTCAAAGGTTGCGCACTCGAGGGATTCGAGGTACTGGCGCTCCGAATCGACGCTATCGGATAATCTTGCCAAGGGTTTTTCTCCGTGATTACTTGCGGCCAACCGGTCTCGCGGTCAGAATCTTTCGCATGAATAATAGTGTATCCACTCTTACCCACGGCGTGTGGCAGTTTAGTGTTTTGGCGGGCCGACGCGACGTGTTGCGGTGATTGTCGCCACAGCTGGTCATGTAGACCACGGCAAAACCAGTTTGATCGCGGCGTTGACGGGCGTCGATACGGATCGCTTGCCGGAGGAAAAAAAGCGCGGTCTGTCGATTGATCTTGGCTTTGCCTATTTGCAGGGCGAGGGCAATACCTCGATCGGCTTTATCGATGTGCCGGGACACGAGAAGTTCATTCGCAACATGATCGCCGGTGTCAGCGGCATCGATGTCGCGATCCTGGTGGTCGCCGCCGATGATGGACCGATGCCGCAAACGCAGGAGCATCTGGCGATACTCTCGCTGTTGGGCATTCGCCGTGTTCTGATTGCCATTTCAAAAACGGATCTGGTGGAATCGGCGCGTGTGGCTGAAGTGACTGAAGCTGTTACCGAGCTTGTCGAGTCAATCGATATGAACGTGGTGGCTGCGTGCGGGGTGTCGATGCAGGGCAATCTTGGCGTCGACGCAATGCGAGCGCAATTGCTGGCGCTGGCACAGGTTCAACAGCAGCGTGCCAGCGATGGCTGCTTTCGCATGGCGATCGATCGAAGTTTCAGTATTTCCGGTGCTGGCACGGTGGTGACCGGCACCGCCTTTGCGGGGCGGGTTGAAGTGGAGCAGCAGGTTCATCTGCTATCGGACGGGCAGGCGTTTCGAGTCAGAGGCATTCACGCGCAAAATCAATCGGCCAGTGTGGCGACGGCGGGGCAGCGCTGTGCGTTGAACCTGGCTGGGGGTGCGCTGCGCAACACGCAATTTCGCCGCGGCGACTGGATTACCGCCCATGGCGAGCTGCAACCGGTACGCAGCCTCGATGTCATCATTCGCCCGTCGCCGTTTCAGCGCGAACTCAAGCACTGGACTCCGGCACATTTACATCTGGGAACGGCCGATATTCCCTGTCGTATCGCGTTGCTGCAAGGCGCCGTGCTGCAGGCCGGTGACAGCGGCTTTGCACGGCTGATTTGCGATCGGCCGCTGGGTGCAGTCTATGGCGATCAACTAGTGCTGCGCGATCAGTCGGCGCGGGTGACAATCGCCGGCGGTCGCGTGCTCGATCCTCTGCCACCGGCGCGCGGGCGCAGCCGTCCGGAGCGTTTGCAACTGCTACAGGCACTGGTTGCCGACGACGCCATGACGGCCCTTAAGGCTGTACTGGAGGCCCTGCCTGGTGGTATCGATCTGCAGGAGTACGGTCGCCGCTTTCATTTTAACGATGCGCAGTGGCGCGAGTTTACCGAGCGGACTGACATGCACATCTGCGGGCGTTTGCCGCAGGCGTTTGGCATTACGGTTGCGCATCGGATGGCGCTTGCCGAGCGTGTCTGGCAGGTGGTGGAGCTATGGCATCAGACGTCGCCGGATGTGCAGGGAATCGGTGAGTACCAGTTGCTGCGACAATTGTCGCCGCGGGTAGACGGCCTGGTGCTGAATGATGTACTGCAACTGCTGATCGCTGATGGCCGACTGAAAAAATCCGGTGCTGTGTACTGCTTTGCCGACTGGCGAATTCGACTGCGTGGTAACGATGAGAAACTCTGGAGCCGTCTCGCGCCGTCGTTCGAGAAGGCGGGTGCGGTTGCACCGCGGGTAGTGGAACTGGCAGAAATTGCCAATGTGGATGCCGCAGAGATCGAGCGATTGCTCAATCATGTGGTCGCTTGCGGATTGCTCTACCGGGTGAGCAGAAATCGTTACTACCTGCCGGCGACGCTGTTGCGGCTGGCAAAAATTGCCGAGCAACTGGCCACCGATGGCAAGCTCACGGTGGCGTCGTTTCGCGATGAATCAGGCATAGGGCGCAATTTGTCTGTTGAGATGCTCGAGTTTTTTGACGAATGTCGTCTCACTCGCCGCAGCGCCGAGAACCGCCAGGTGTTGCAAACGGCGGAGCAGTGCTTCGGCGAAAGTTGAATCTCGGCTTCAATCGAAGCGTGGCAATATGCGGCTGTGCTGCATTTCATCCAGTCGCGTGCTCCACATTTCAAGGCTGTCGCGGCAATCGCTGAAACCGTCGAGCCGCGCTTTTACTGTGCTGGCGGCGATATCCCAGTCACAGCTGATGATGTAGTTGGCGAAGGTCCAGTCGCCGAGATTGTGAATATCGGGCTCGAGCAGGTTTTGAGAACGGGCCAGAGTTGACCAGAGATCGGCATGCTCAACACTGAAAGGGGCCAGTGCTCGTTGATCCGGCTCGCCCAGTGGCATGTTCAGTTTTGCAGCCAGTATCTCCCATACATGGCGCCAGCGAAACAGATCGCCATTGGTGATGTTGTAGGCCTGATTGGCTGCATTGTCGTCGAGGAGCGACCACACGCCGGCGCGGCCGAGCAAATCGGCGTCGGTTGCCTGGTAGAGCGTGTCGTAGGCAGTCGGCTTGCCGGGGAAGGTCAGTGGCTCGCCGAGGGCTTTGCAAACGCTGGCGTAGGCGCCAATCAATACCAGTGGATTCATCGATGCTCGCAGGTTTAATCCGCAGACGATGTGCGGCCGCAGTGCAGTCCAGCTCCAGCCGCATCGCGCAGCCGCGTCTGACAGGTCATCCTGCTGATCGAAGTAGAAGTTCTGTCCCTCGTGGCGGGCGTCGGATTCGCGACTGGGTGTTCGGAACGGCCCCAGGTGGCTGCCATAGTATTTTTGCCCCTGCATCAGCAACACGCGTTGCAGGTTGGGCAGCGCGGTTTGTGCCCAGTCAATCAGGGTTCGAAACAGCGTGGCATTCCAGTCGCTCACTTCGCTCCAGCTGGCACCCTCCCGAGCGGCGAAGCCCGCGTAGACGATGTGGGTGTACTGGCCCGGGTTGTCGATGTTGCTTTGTAACGACGCGGCATCGTCGAGATCCGCCTGCAGGTAGCGCACGCCATCGATCGGGTCGGCCGGAGCGCGCCGGGCTATGCCGCTGACCTGATAGCCGGCATCCAGCAGGTGTTTGCTGATGTAGCTGCCGGCAATCCCGGTGACGCCAGCGACGAGCACGTGTATGTTCGATCGGTTCATTCGATGTGCCTGTGAGCGAAATGCCGGGCGATTGTCCCAGCGTTGTAAAGGTAGAATCACGTTGCAATATCGTGACAGCAAAACCTGTTGTGAAGCAATGGTGCCGCTCGAATCTGTTTATTGTGGGCGGTAGATTTATTATGCTTGTCAGTATTATCTCTTTGGAGGAATCCATGTCGAATCCCGCATCCGATGCGCCAGCTGGCGAACGCGACGTAGCACTGGCTTGTGCCATCCTGAAGCAGCGCTTTGGCGAGCGACTGCAAACCGGGAAATCGATTCGTGAACAGCATGGCCACACGCTAAGCTGGTTGCCCAATCAGCCGCCGGATGCGGTGATCTTCGCCAACGATTCGCAGGATGTCGCCGATATCGTCAGCGTTTGTGCAGAGCACAAGTGCCCGGTCATCGCCTTTGGAGTTGGCTCTTCACTGGAGGGGCATCTCAACGCACCGCAGGGTGGAGTTTGTATTGATATGTCGCAGATGAACCAGGTGCTGGAAGTACAGGCAGATGATCTGAGCGTGCGCGTGCAACCCGGGGTAACCCGCAAGGCACTCAACACCTATCTGCGGGATACCGGGTTGTTTTTTCCAATTGATCCCGGTGCCGATGCCAGCCTGGGTGGCATGGCGGCCACGCGGGCATCCGGCACCAACGCCGTGCGCTATGGCACCATGAAAGACAACGTGCTGAGTTTGCGCGCCGTCATGGCAGACGGACGCGAAATCAACACTGCCAGCCGCGCCAAAAAAACCTCGGCAGGTTATGACCTCACCCGCCTGTTGGTGGGTTCCGAGGGCACGCTCGGCATTATTACCGAGCTAACCGTCAAGCTGCACGGCATCCCGGAGTCTATCGCCGGTGGCGTCTGTCATTTTCCCGATGTCGAGTCCGCCTGTCGGGCGACGATTCAAACTATTCAATACGGTATTCCCATTGCACGGATCGAATTGCTGGATGTTTCGCAAGTGATTGCCAGTAACGCGTATTCAAAACTGGGCCTGAAAGAACTGCCGACCATGTTCGTTGAATTTCATGGCTCGGACAGCGCGACGGCAGAACAATCGGAATTGTTTGGTGAGATAGTCAGGGATTGTGGTGGCAGCGATTTCGAGTGGACCAAAGACGAGGCCGCGCGCAATAAGTTGTGGCAGGCACGCCATGATGCTTACTGGGCTGCGCGCCAGATGCGGCCTGAGGCCGAGGCCGTGATAACGGATGCCTGCGTGCCGATATCGAGGCTGGCAGACTGTGTCGAGGAGACGCGCAAAGACATCGAGGCGAACAACTTTCTGGCGCCGATGGTGGGCCATGTGGGTGATGGAAACTTTCACACCATGGTGTTAATAGATATGAACAGCCCGAAAGAGGTGGCGGCTGCAAAAGAATTTTCAGAGCGGCTGAGTGCCCGGGCTATTGCGATGGGTGGAACCTGCACCGGTGAGCACGGGGTCGGGCAGGGAAAAACCCGCTATCTGCGCGATGAATTGGGCGATACGGTGGACTTTATGGCGATGATAAAGCAGGCATTCGATCCCGATAACATTCTCAATCCCGGGAAAATATTCTGATGACATATGCAATAGCTGATTTACGCGGGGTAGTTGCACCGTTTACTACGCCGTTCCGGGACGATGACAGTATCGATTTCGAGGCCATAGGCGCGCAGGTTAACTGGCTTATCGATAATGGCGTGCACGGCCTGGCAGCCGGAGGCAGTACCGGCGAGGGCCATGCGCTGACTCGTGAGGAACATCGCGACGTACTGGCGGCAACGGTTGACGCCGTCGCTGGCAGGGTGCCGGTGGTTGCGGGAATTATCAGTAATTCAACGGCAGAAACTGCCATGCGGGGCAAACAGGTTGCGGATCTAAACCCGGTGGCGTTGCAGATCACGCCGCCGCACTATTTATTCAGACCCGATGACGACGCGATGGTCAATCACTTTGCGCAGATTCATGCCGAATGCGGCATACCCATACTGATCTACAACGTCGTGCCGTGGTGCTACCTGTCACCGGATCTGCTGCTGCGGATTATGGACGAGGTGCCCGGTGTGGCGGGTGTAAAACAAAGCGCCGGCGACATGAAACTGTTTGCCGATCTGATGCGTCGTGCGAATCCTCACAACCTGATTTTCAGTGCTGTGGACGCATTGCTGTATCCGTCGTATCAACTGGGTGCCCGCGGCTCGATAGCCGCTATTCTTTCAACTGCTCCCGGGCCATCCGTAAAATTGTGGAATGCAGTCCAGAGCGCAGACTGGGATACAGCCCTCGATCTGCACCAGCGACTGATGCCGGTATGGGATGCAGTGGGCGTGGATAACATGCCGTCGCTCGTGAAATTTGCACAGCAATTACAGGGTGTTCCTGCAGGCTTGGCGCGACGCCCCACTTCACCGGCAACCGAGGCGCAACGCGAACAGGTAAAACAGGCGCTGGCTGGCCTCGATCTGATCAGCTAACACGTTCTTGCGCTGATCCCCTGGCCCGATTTCAACGGGCGCCGTAGGGCGATCGCTGCTTAGTTTTTAATTTTTCTTCCGCACGAGCCTTCGGCATTTTTGCCGAGGGACAGTAGCGGTTTGCAATCTGGAGCAACCATGGTCAGTGCGGTGCAGCAAAGAATGGTGTCGGCGACATCAGGACGTTTTTTTTACGGTTGGGTGATTGTCGGCGTTTGCGCATTGGGTTTGTTCACCAGCGGTCCGGGGCAGTCGCATACCTTTTCCGTATTTATAGAGCCGATCAGCAATGACCTTGGTATCAGCAAGGCCTCTATTGCTTCAGCCTATGCCTTTGCAACATTGTTTGCCGCGTTGTTGTTGCCCTACATCGGTCGCGTTGTCGACTCCAAAGGGCCGCGCTGGATGCTGTCGCTACTGGTCGTACTGCTGGGTGCGGCCTGCGCGTTCTTCGGCGCCGCAGCGGGTGTGTTGTGGCTGGCGATCGGCTTTGCGATGTTGCGTCTGTTTGGCCAGGGCTCGCTAATGCTTGGCTGTGCGAATATGGTTTCGCAATGGTTTTCGGCCAGGCGCGGGTTTGCCGCCGGGCTAATGGCGCTGGGCTTTGGCGCCTCAATGGCGATTCATCCGCCGCTGTCGAACTTTCTGATTGATGCGGTTGGATGGCGGATGGCGTGGGTATGCCTGGGCCTGCTGACCTGGGCGCTAATGCTCCCGTGCCTGTATTTTCTCGCCGTCAATACGCCCGAAGAAGTTGGTTTGCGGCCCGATGGTGAAGCGCCACTGGAGGCGGGTGTGGAGCCGCAGGCGGTGGTCGGATTGAACCGCGAGCAGGCGCTGCAGGAGCGCGCGTTCTACATTCTTGCTGCGGTCTGGTTTGTGGTGGGGGGGCTGGTGACCGTGCTGCACTTTTTTCAGGTCACCATTTTGAGCGGGCAGGGGTTGTCGACCGAACTTGCCGCCAGTTTGTTTCCCGTTTCAGCGTTGACGCTGGTGATCTTTATGCCGTTGGTTGGTCGCTTGTTCGACTGGATAAAAACACGCTACGTAATCGCGTTGGCTCTGTTTGTAAACGCATTGGCTCTGATCGCGATAACGTTCGCTACAAGCTATCCAATGGCGCTGCTCTACGCCATTGTTTTCGGGATCACCAATGCGTTCATGTTAACGATGTTTGGCTACCTGTGGCCGCGCTATTTTGGCCGTCCGCACCTTGGGTCTATTCAGGGTATCGGACAGATGATCGGTGTTGTCGGCGCATCCTTAGGTCCCGTGCCAGTCGGTTGGGCGATTGACCGTCTCGGTAGTGGCTCTTCTGTTTTGCAATTGCTGGCGATTCTGCCGCTTATCATGGCCGTGATTTGTGTCTTGTTCCTGCGCACACCTGCCGGTATTGAAGCGCCGGACGGACTTGAGTGACGTGCCAGTTCATTGAAAAGGCAGCGATAGTCACGCTGCAAAGGGCCAATGAATAACCGCAGGGCACAGGCTGAAAGCTTCCGACGATATGACGCTGTTCGCGACTGACTCTATCGATAAGTGTTAGCTCTGGCCTCTTTCAATTGCCCCTGGAATAAAGGGCTACTGGTTCGGGCGTCTGGCAGTCTGCGGGTAATGTAGCTGAAGCGAAGCAGTTATCCTGAATACAAAAAAAGGGCTCCTAATGGAGCCCTTTTTGTCAGCTGCAAAGTGGCAGGTTCGTCACCTGCCGAATACCTGATCTGGTAACCAGAGCGCCAGTTGCGGGAACATCACCACGATCGCAATCCCTACGACCTGAAGCAGCACGAACGGGATGATACCGCGATAAATTTCCTGCATCTTCACCACCGAGGGTGCCACGCCTTTCATATAGAACAGCGCGAATCCGAACGGTGGCGTGAGGAACGAGGTTTGCAAATTCACCGCCACAAGTATCGCAAACCAGTAAATCACTTGTGCCTGTAGAAATTGCGTTTGCGCCACATTGGTTGGATCGGCGATTCCCAGATGACCGGCAAAGGCGGGCGCCATCTCGCGGATAACGGGTGCAAATACTGGCAGGATAATCAGAATGATTTCCAGGAAATCGAAAAAGAAACCCAAAAGGAATATCACGAACATCAACAGGAAGAGCAATGACCACGGGGCGAGATCAAGCCACTCGATGAATTCAATAATTAGATCTTCGCCATAGACGTTTCTGAAAATGGTGGAGAATGCGGTAGCACCGGCAAAGATGAAGAAAATCATCGCTGTGGTGAGACCGGTTCGATTGACGACGCTGGTCAAAACTTCTTTGTTCAGCGTGCCATTGAACAACGCCAGTACCAGTGATCCAAATGCGCCTACACCTGCCGCTTCGGTGGGCGTTGCCCAACCGGCGAAGATTGAGCCGAGTACCATGACGATTAGAAAGATGGGGGGCACAAATCCTTTCAGGATGCCGCCCCAGAACGTATTGCCTTCCATTCTGCCGATAGTCATCGATGCGATGAAAATTACCATGAAGGCGACGAGTCCCCAATTGACGCTCGGCATGATGCCATTGGCTGTGCAGTACCAGGCGCCCCCTATGCTGATCGCAGCAACGGCCAGATACAGCCAGACATTACGCATGTTGGTGGGATCGAGTTTGATTGCGTCGTGAGGCAGCGGTGGCGCCAGCGAGGGGTTGATCGTGGCCCGTGTCATGATGTACATGAAATACAACCCGGCCAGCACCAGGCCAGGCAAAATGGCACCGATGAACAGGTTGCCCACGGACACGGCCAGCAGGTTCGCCATCAATACCAGCATGATAGAGGGCGGGATCAGAATGCCGAGCGTGGCGCTCGCGGCGATTGTGCCTGTGGCCAGTGAAGGGTGGTAACCGCGGCTCAGCATGGTGGGCAGTGCCAGCAGTGTCATCATCACTACGGACGCGCCGATAATGCCGGTGGTGGCCGCCATGATGGTACCCATCACTGTTACAGCCAGTGCCAGCCCGCCGGGGACTCGCTTAAGCATCACTTGGAGGATGTGGAGCAGGTCCTCTGCGACACGCGATTTTTCGAGCATCGTGCCCATGAAAACGAAACACGGGATCGCGACGAGGATCGGGTTCTGTACCGCGCCGGAGGCGCCGTCTCCGCCCCAGATTCGTTGCACGACCGCATAAAAAACTTCGATATCGAGAAAATCCAGCGAGATCGCAATTAGCGCAAAAATAACCGAGATGCCGCCCAGGGCGAATGCCACTGGCATGCCTGTAAATAGCATGAGGGCCAGCGCCAGAAACATATAGGCGCCAATGTAGTCGTAAAGGTGGTCGTAGATTATCTCCCACATATCAGTTGCCTCGACTCAAATTTTCGGCGGCGAGGCGTTCTGCCTCGAGTGCCTGTTCTGCGGCTTGACGCGCGGCTTCCAGTTCCGCGGCAGATTGTTCCGGGAAGATGGCCAGTTTGCTCTCCGCATAGGTTTTCTCGGCTTGTTTTCCGAACAGCATGTTCCAGAGTCGTAAG
>CAKZSB010000312.1 GCA_937920585.1 uncultured Granulosicoccaceae bacterium
GGCAGTCAAAAACACAAATGTACTTGTCGCGAGCATATTAACCGCAAGGCTAAAGAGCAGATGCTTCAACATCAATTCGCTCAATATCGCGCCTTTGATCACCACCACTGAATTGACGAAGGGTATGAGGCACAACCAGACGTCTGATGTTAAATCCATATTCATACCGGTGACAGCAGCCAACAGCACGATCATAGTAACCGGTGTGATGTAACTGTGGCCCTCTCGAACTGTTTTGGCCCTGGAACCAATGAAAACGACTAAAGACGAACTGGCGGCGGCTGCACTGAGGATGATCAATACCAGTGCGATCGCCCCAAACGGCGTAGCGGCGCCGCCGACGACTGAAGCGGCTTGTGCCGATGGCGCTGCGGAAGATCCACCCAGAAAGTAACTAAACGCCAGCCCACCGATCAATAGCCCTATGATGCTGGCGATGGCATTGAGTATCGCAACCACCATGATAGCGAGCGTTTTGCCCAGGGCGATTGCACTGCGCTCGACCTGATTGACTAACAGTGATGCCAGACTGCCACGCTCTTTCTCACCCGCGGTGACACTCAGGGCAAAACCCACAGCCCCGGTTAAAAGATAGATTAGAATGATATAAGGCAATACGGATGTTAAAAACAACATCCCCTCCCCTTTGTCGCTGCCGCTCTCGGTGGCAATACTGACGAGCTCTGAATTCAAAGGGTATAGACGGTCTGTATCTAGCCCCAGGGCGGAAAGTTTTGCCTCACCCAGTTGCAGATTGATATCCTGAATGGCTGCCTGTACCTGAGTCGCGGCATAGCGTATGTCTTGTCTGCTGGAGTCGGCGTAGATCAGAATGGAGGCCGGGTTCTGCCAATCAAAGGCAGCTGGAAATTCAACGGTAATGCCCGCTTTTTGGTGAGGTTCAATGTTGGTAGTAAACGTTAGTCGTGCGGATAGAAAATCGCTGAACAACGATGGCTTGTCTTCGAGCGGAGGTTGTTCGGGCAGATTGACAAAGGCAATCGAATATTCTGCCTCTACTCTTTTCTGGGATTGATATTGCTGCACAAAACCAATTAAACCGAGGACCACGGGTAAGAGAATAAGTGGTAGCAAAAAATTGCTGAATACCGCTCTTTTGTCCCTGAATACCGTGGCTGCTTCTTTGTGGAAAATAATCAGGCTGTCTCTAAACACTGTCGACAACTCCATGCCGCAGCGCCACCTTGAAGAACGCATCGCCCAGGTTCTGTGCGTGACAAGAAGCGAGAATTTCTGCTTGAGTTCCCTGACAAACTACCCTGCCATTTAGCATAATGCCGACGATGTCGCATAGCGTTTCTGCCTCCGACATAATGTGGGTAGAGAGGATAATGGTCTTACCCTGGCTTTTAAAATCCCGTAGAAAATCAAGCACGGTTCTGGCGGTGAGAATATCCAGGCCATTGGTTGGTTCATCGAAAATGATAACGTCAGGGTCGTGGACTAATGCCACGGCGATACTCGCTTTCTGTTTCTGGCCCGATGAGCACTTTGCTATTGGCAGATCGATAAAATCACTCATCTCCAGATAGGATGCCAGCTTGTCCATTCGCTGTTTGATCCTCGCATTCTTCAAGCGATTGAGTTTGCCAAAGAACCGCATCAGCTCCCTGCAACTTAAATTGCCTGACAGCTTCATATCGGAGGTCAACAGGCCAATCTGCGCACGAACCTCCCTGGACTGTGTCTGCGCATTTAATCCATTAACGGTTATCTGCCCTTCATCGGGATTCAGGAGCGTGGCTATACAGCGCAGTGTGGTCGTTTTGCCAGCGCCATTAGGGCCCAGCAAGCCGTAGATAGCACCGGGACCTGCGACGAGACTGACCTTGTCGAGTACCTGAATCCACTTGCCATCGGGGCCGAGTCCGGGGTTGGCGTTTGCCGGTTTTTCAGGATCTTTGCGTTTGCGTTTTTTTAGCGCAAAGCGCTTAGTGATGTTTTTAACTTCAATCATTCGAACTTCAGACGAACCCAAGGTAATCAATACCTTAACACATACATACCCGACAAATGAGCCAGGCCACGGGCGCCAGTACCCGGCTTGCATGAGGCTGGTTGCGTCTCTGTGCACAAGCACATTTAGTCAACGCTTATGTACCATGCCCGTGTCGGCAGTGGTTGAAAAACTCCGGCTGAAGTTAACCACGCCGCCGCGATGCCAGATTCGCGTTGGCGGTGGTGCCACCACGACCCACGGCACCATTGCCTGCCCAGGTGTCTGACCCGATCGCCAATGCCGATCGCCAGGAGACAACAGGGCGCAGGTGAAAATCAACAGGCGCGAATTCACAATATCGCCGACTTGGACAAATTTTGCGCGCCAGGTCACAGGTACCATCGTTCCATGAATAACACTTTGTTCCCGCTAACCAATAAAGAGCTCCCCGCAAAGCCAGCGAGGCTTATGGCAGACAGATGCGCTCGCTTGCGCCGTGCGGTCTGCCGGATCGCCGGGATGTTGTATGCGGCTGCCATGATCAGTTTTGCTGTGCACTCCCCTGCCCACAGTGTGCAATTTAACGCAGACGGGTTTTCCGTTGAGCAGATCGTCGGTGGCCTCACACTGCCAACTGCGCTCGCATTCCACCCGGACGGGCGAATTTTCATTGCGCAAAAGAATGGCGTGGTGCGGGTGATGGAAAACGGCCAGCTACTGGATACGCCTTTCATCGAGCTTGGCGATGTCAACAATCATCGCGACAGGGGCCTGATCGGCATTGCCATAGACCCGGATTTCGATAACACCGGATTCGTCTTTTTGGCCTACACCTATGAAAATGACCCGTCTAACATCGATGGCCGGAAAACCGCGCGCGTGGTTCGCTATACCGCCGCTGGCAACGTTGCGAACGAGGCATCGCGGCGAGTCATTCTGGGCACAGTTGGCGGCTCTGCATCGGCACCGGCGTGCGCGGACCATCCGACAGACGCAGACTGTATCGCGTCTGATTCGATCACCCATACCGTTGGCGGCATGCGATTCGGCCCGGATGGCAAGTTATATGTTGCCATTGGCGACGGTGCGGATTTCAGAGGTATCGATATCAATGCGTTTCGTGCCCAGGATCTAAACAATCTAAGCGGCAAAATCCTGCGTGTAGAGCGAGATGGCCAGGGTGTATTCGACAACCCGTACTACACCGGCAATTCGAACG
>CAKZSB010000313.1 GCA_937920585.1 uncultured Granulosicoccaceae bacterium
GCCGCGCCTGCCACCACGGACATCATAACGCCGCTAGTGGCACTGCACGCAAGTTACCGATTCAGGACGAGCTGTTATTCGGCGAAGGGATCAAAACCGAGGTTATCCATCAGGCGTTTGACCACCCTGAAAACCGGCGCGCCTGGCGCGAACTGTGGATCGTAGATGGCCTGCAACAATGCCCGGTCAAACCGCGTGATCGATTTTGGCTCAACCACGTTATTAAAAGAGAAAAACGGCGAGCCACCGGCATCGTTGAACATACCGAATGACTGGTAGATCTCTTCCTGCAGACAGGTTTGCAGCATGTCGGGGGGAATGTCGTCGCGAACGTAGACCAGTGCCTGCTGTATCTCCATATAACCGGTTTGAAACGGCGAGAAAAAACACAGCGGCGTGGGGTCGCGATCAAAGGTACGCTGGTAAACCGGTCGCAGGGGAATTGCCGCGGCGATTTCTTTCATGGTGGCCGGATCGGCAAACACCACCACAAAGTTGCCACAGCGCTGCTCATCGCCACACTCGCCCAGTGTAAACGGCGGCGATCGCTTCAACTCAGCCAGATACTCTTGCGCACTTGCCTGCGATGCATCGCTAAGCCGATAGTTGCGATCGACCAGTTTGGTCACTTCGGCGATCGTCTGTTCCGCGAGCTTTGCAGACGTTTCGCCAGCACGACCGATTATTCTCAGGCGAATGTCCTGTTGCCAGCGACTGATCACATTGACGTTGCCACCCAGGATGTGGATTGCCTCGTCATACACCTGGCCTTGCTGGGCTTTTGTCAACGCCTCCTGAGCCATCACAACAGGCACAGTGAAAATAGCCAAAATCAAAAACGACAGCAAGCGTGGGGATAACAAGCTGATGCCACCAACAGGCGCTCTGCTGTGAGTGTTAATCGGTTTGCTCGCCGCGACGCGCGCGTGTGCTGACCAAAGCGACCAGCAGAACGATGGCGACAATCATCATGCCCATACCCTCGCGGGCCGTCTCCACCTCCCACCAGACTTCCTGGCGCCACCATCCCGGCGTCACCGGCCAGTACCAGTACATGCCGAAAAGCGCCAGCAGGATGCAGAGGATCAATGCTCCCCGAACCATCGATCCACTGAGCCAGGCGGGAAAAAATCCCGCAATCGCCGCCCAGCTTGCCGGAACCAGATAGATCACCATCCACTGCAAACCGTCCGGATCATTAAATTGCACCGCGATAAACAGCAGCATTAACAGCGCGAGAAAGATGTTCAGATAGCGCATGGCATTTCCGTTGGCGACAGTGAGCCAATTGTAGACCGACCGCACATTGGAGAATAGCGTCGCGTTGACAACGGCGGTTGCCTCGCTATGATGAAGCGGCCAGCGCAGGGGCAAGGTGCGCGGGCATGTGAGGAATCCTTCGACACACCGGGACACCGGAGAATCTCTCCAGTCTGATCCCGATCCAGCGTCTCCGATTCGTCAATGGGCGGACACCCGCTATCACTGAATACTCGTCAGCACGCAGCCAGGACCACATGTCGCAAACCAACCCAGAAGAACAGACCAATACCACTACCGCGTGGCAGCGATTCAGCGTGCCCTACGAATTCCCGGTTTGTTTCACCAGTGGTCTGTTCGAACCCGGCAACCCGTTGCTGCGCGATACGCTGTGTCGCCTCGAACCGAACAAGCGGCACCGGATCGTGATATTCGCTGACAGCGGCCTGCTCGACGCCATAGCTGGATTGCGCGGAAAGATTCAGGCCTATTGTCTGGCGCACGCCGAGCACATCGATCTGGTTGCCGATCCGGTGCCGATGCCAGCCGGCGAAAAGCTGAAATCCGAATTGCATTTTGTCGAGCAGATGCAAAAAGTACTGTTCGAACACCACATCGACCGACACTCCTATGTAATCGGTATCGGCGGCGGTGCCCTGCTAGATGCCGTCGGACTGGTGGCGGCGACCTCACACCGCGGGATTCGCCATATCCGCATGCCATCGACCGTGTTGTCGCAAAACGACTCTGGCGTGGGCGTAAAGAATGGTGTCAATCTGTTTGGGCAAAAGAACTACATTGGCACCTTTGCGCCGCCATTTGCCGTACTCAACGACTACGAATTCATCGAATCCCTGCCAACGCGTGAGAAAATTTCAGGCATGGCAGAGGCGGTAAAAGTCGCCCTGATTCGCGACGCACAATTTTACGACTGGCTCGAAGAACACGCCGACGACCTGGCCAGATTCGAGCGCGAAGCCATGAGCTATATGATTCAGCGCTGCGCCGAGTTGCACATGCACCAGATTGGTCAGGGCGGCGACCCGTTCGAGACCGGCAGCGCACGGCCGCTGGATTACGGCCACTGGGCAGCACACAAACTCGAAACACTAACCCGCTATCACCTGCGTCACGGAGAAGCCGTTGCGATCGGTCTGGCGCTCGATACGCGCTACTCCGTGCTCAGCGGCCTGCTGGAAGAAGGCGCTGAAAATCGTGTTTGCGCATTGCTTGAACGGCTCGGCTTTAATCTGTGGCACGCCAGCCTCGAAATGAAAAACGCGGCAGGCGACTACGAAGTCATGCAGGGCCTGCGTGATTTTCGCGAGCATCTGGGCGGGGAACTAACCATCACTCTGCTGGAGTCGCTGGGTCGCGGCCTGGAAGTGCACGAGATGGACGAAGCCCGCGTAATCGAGGCGATAGACTGGATGAAAAATCGCATGCCATCCCATCGCAGCCATTGACCACAACCTGAGTCGCTCACAACGCCCATGACGAAACCCGCTGAACTACTCGAACGCTGGCTTGCCGACAGGGTATCCAGCGAAAATCGCGACTGGCTGCAGGCCCAAATCGACAAAATCCTGCGCGCCAATTCCGATCGCGACCTGCACATTACCCTGGGCATGATTCCACGCAAGCTCGGGCGCACAGATCTCGCGCTTGGCGAAGCAGAACTGGCCGCCGCCGACAGCGCTCGAAAGCACTGGAATCCGGCGAGCTGGAGTATCGATACCGCCGCCCGCGTACTGGTGCTGTGCCGGCTAGCGGAGCGCGATGAAGAACACTTCGGCGCCACGCTGGCCGATTTATGCCGCAGCGCCGATCTGGCCGAATCCATTGCACTGTACAACGGCGTGCCTCTGTATCCGGCCGGGGCGCAGCTGGACGATCAGATCGGTGAGGGCCTGCGTACCAATATGCGCGCGGTGTTCGAGGCGATCGCTCACCACAACCCCTACCCGGCAGAAACCTTTGGTGAGAACCGCTGGAATCACATGGTGCTCAAGGCCCTTTTCATCGACAGCACACTGGCGCCTATTCATGGCCTGGACGAACGCGCCAACGCCGAACTGGCGACTATCCTATGCGACTACGCGCACGAGCGCTGGGCCGCCGGGCGGCCGGTAACCCCGGAACTGTGGCGCTGTGTCGGCCCGTTCGCGCAAGGCCCGATGATCGACGATCTGATCCGGGTTACCGAAACCGGCAGCGAGACCGAACGCCAGGCCGCCGTGCTGGCACTGGTTTCCTGCCCTGATCCGAAGGCCGCAGCTGTTGCGGAAAAATTCCCTGCTATTCGCGACGCAATTGCCAATGGCTCGCTGACATGGGATTCTCTGGATCCAGCCACTACTAACAGCTGAATGGCAGGACTGAAATAAAATGTATATCGATCCGCACGCCCACATGATTTCACGCACCACCGACGACTATCAGGCGATGGCAGCGTCCGGCGTGGTGGCCGTTATTGAACCGGCATTCTGGGTGGGCCAGCCGCGTACCCACGTTGGTACCTACATCGATTATCTGTCGGCGATCATTGGTTTTGAACGCTTTCGCGCGGGACAGTTCGGGATTCGGCACTACTGCACCGTCGGGCTCAACTCCAAAGAGGCCAACAACGAAGCGCTGGCCGAAGCGGTAATGGAAATCCTGCCGCGCTTTGCGCTGAAAGAGGGTGTGGTGGCGATCGGCGAAATCGGTTACGACGAGCAAACCGAACTTGAAGATCGTTACTTCCGCCAGCAACTGGACCTGGCCAAAGAGCTCGATCTGCCGGTGATGATTCACACTCCTCACCGCGACAAAAAACGCGGCACCACACGATCGATGGATGTCTGCGAAGAGCACGGTATGGATCCGGCCAAAATTATCGTTGACCACAACAACGAAGAGACGGTCCGCGAAGTACTCGATCGCGGTTACTGGGC
>CAKZSB010000314.1 GCA_937920585.1 uncultured Granulosicoccaceae bacterium
GAAGAACAGGCCGAGCGCGAAGCGCGCGAAAGTGAAACCGTGGGCGATCGATCGAATGGATAATTTTCAGATTGGCCTGCTGTTTACCGGCCTGATGTTAGTGCTGGTGTTCATCGGTGTGCGCGTGGCGTTTGCCGCGGCCATCGCCGGCACTTTCGGGCTGGTGACTATCCTTAGCATGAAGCTTGGCTTCGAGAAAGGCCTGATCGCCGGGCTTGGCATGGCTGGCACGGTGCCGCATTCAAAGTCGGTAACTTACGCGTTATCTATTTTGCCGATGTTCATATTGATCGGCTTTCTGGCGTTTCACGCCGGTATCACGCAATCGGTATTCGAGGCTGCCAAGCGCTGGCTGGGCTGGCTACCGGGCGGGCTTGCGGTTGCCACGATTTTTGCCACAGCGGGCTTTGCCGCCGTATCGGGTGCCAGTACCGCCACCGCCGCGGTTTTCTCGCGTGTGGCGATTCCGGAAATGCTGAAAGAAGGCTACGATCGCCGCCTCGCAGCCGGGGTGGTTGCCGCCGGCGGCACGCTTGCCACACTGATACCGCCCAGCGCCATTCTGGTGATCTACGCGATCATTGTAGAAGAGTCGGTAGGGCAGTTATTGCTGGCGGGTTTTCTGCCGGGCATCGTATCGGCGATTATCTATGCGGCCATTGTGGTTATGCGGGTGAAGCTGAACCCCGGTATGGGGCCGTCGGTCAGCGGTTACAGCTGGAAGCAGCGTCTGCAAAGTGTGCCTGGTACCTTTCCGATCATCGCCGTGATTGTGATCATCTTCGGCAGTATGTATTTCGGCTGGGCCACACCCACAGAGGCCGGTGCGCTGGGCGCATTCGTGGTGTTTGTGCTCGCGATAATCCGCGGTACGAAAGCGGGTGTATTGCGCGACGCACTGGTGGAAACCAGCAAGCTCACTGTAATGATTTTCACCATCATCTGGGGCGTGCTGGTCTACGTGCGCTTTCTTGGCTTCGCGGGTTTGCCGGATGCCTTTGCCAACTGGATTGGCGGGCTGGATATGTCGCCGCTGGCGATTCTGCTTTGTATTCTCGCGGCCTACGCCATACTGGGCATGTTTATGGATGCCATCGGCATGCTGCTGCTGACACTGCCGGTTGTGCAGCCTGCGGTGATCGGGCTGGGCTACGATCCGATCTGGTTTGGCATCATTGTGGTGAAAATGGCAGAGCTGTGTCTGATCACACCACCGGTGGGGCTTAACTGTTATGTCGTCAGCGGGGTGAGGCCGGATATACCGGTGCAGGATGTTTTTCGTGGTTGCTGGCCATTTTTTGTGGCCGATATTCTAACCATCGCTGTGCTGATTGCGTTTCCGCAAATTGTGCTGTTTCTGCCTAATGCGCTTTGAGTGTGATGTCACTCGCTGACGCGTCGGGCTTCCCGGTGCTGTAAGCGTGCGCAGTGCTGGCGAGGATGCAATGTATCACTCGCTGACGCGTCGGGCTTCCCGGTGCTGCAAGCGCGCCTGCGCAGCGCTGGTGAGGATGCAATGTATCACTCGTTGACGCGTCGGGTTTCGTGGTGATGTGAGCGCGCCTACGCAGCGCTGGTGTGGATACAATGTGTCACTCGCTGACGCGTCGGGCTTCCCGGTGATGTGAACGCGCCTCCGCGGCGTTGGTGGATGCAATGTATCACTCGCTGACGCGTCGGGTTTCCCGGTGATGTAAGCACGCCGACGCAGTGCTGGCGAGGATGCAAATGCCTCACTCGCCTCGCTACGGATTTGTGTATGCCGTTATCTTCGCAGTCTCCTGCGCCTTGCAGCGAGCAACAGCGCCAGCAACATCGGGCTTATCGATCCGCCACCACTGCCGCCTTCTGCTTCGCTGCTGATAGCCTCGCCCGCAGGGATAAGTGAGCCCGCCGGTTCGAGTCTGTCATCGACACCATTGGCATTGATATCTGCAGCGCTGCTGTCGCCGCTGCGATCGACCCGGCCGTCATTGTCGTCATCCAGCAGTGCGTTGGCTGTGCCGGCGATGTCAAACGATGTGCCATCGTTAGCCGGGTTGTCACTTTCCAGGTCGAAGATATCAGCGATACCGTCGGCGTCGCTGTCGGTCAGCGCAACGACAGTGCCCTGCGCTGACAGGTCGTCTATCAGGTAGTCGTTGTTGCTGTCGGCAAGGCCTGCCTCTACTGCGTCGGGAATGGAATCGTTGTCGGAATCCAGATCGAGATGATTCGGGATGCCGTCACCATCAACGTCGGCGGCGATTGTAGACGCGCTGTCCAGATTCATCTGAAAGCGCGGACCGTCGCAGTGATCTTCGGTCGGGTCGGTTCCGGTAGCAGTGACGGTAATTCCCGGTCGACCAGAGCCGATATCAATTACGGTTACCTGCTGGCTGATGTCCGGTGTGACTTCGCGAAGTTGTTCACAGGTGCGATAACCGGTCAGCAGCAGCGGACTGATGTATTCGCCATTGTTGATGTTCAGCGATATACCTTCGTCGTCGTTGTTCAGATCACCAATTGCAATGACGCCGGATATTGTGATTGGCTGGCCGATTACAGCACCCTGCGAAGACAGATCAATCACCGAAGTAACCGAGTCACCCTCGGTACCGCTGAGTAACTCATCTGCCAGCAGCGAGAATGCCGGGCCTCCGATTTCAGCGCGGGTTGCGATGCCGTCGTTGTCGGCGTCGTTGTCGGCATTGTCGCCAATTCCGTCGCGATCACTGTCCTGTGATTCATTCGGATTCAGCGGCAGCGCATCGTCTGTGTCTGCGACGCCATCACCGTCATCGTCAGTGTCTGTGTTGTTGCCGATGCCGTCGGCATCGGTGTCGAGGCTTTCGTCGGGATTTAAAGGCAGTTGATCGTCGACATCCGGCACGCCGTCGTTGTCATCGTCGAGGTCACTGTTGTTGCCGGTGCCGTCCTGATCGAAATCTTCCGTCTCATTTGCGTTGTTGGGGAACGCGTCGAATTCGTCCGGCACCGAGTCACCATCGGCGTCGGGCAGAATCTGGTTGGTGAGGGTAAACTGGTCCAGTACCAGTCCCTCGGTATTTTTGAAGTAGCAACTTGCATCGTATTCGCTGAAGTCGCAAAACAGGGCGCCCTGTGTTGCACCCTGATTCGATGTATAAATCGCTGCCCACCAGTCGTCGTCGCGGTGTTGTGATCGGGCGCGAATGCCACCCAGTCCCGAGACAAAGGCGAACGTCTGGCCCGGTGTGATGTGCATCTCGGAGTCGTAGTGGACGACGGTCGGGTTTTCCATGTCACTGAGCAAATGGGTGCGCGAGTAGGCATGTTCATGACCGGTGGCGATGATTCCGCCGTGGCGTCGACAGGTTTCGTAGACTTCCCAGCCGGTTTCGTTTGACTTCGTGCCAGTCTGCATCAAGGTCTGGTTTTTGTGCCAGCTGCAGATTTTCCATTTTGCGTTTGATTCACCCAGTACGGAATCAATGAATTCGGGATAGTCGTCGTACGGGGGGACGCCGTCCACCTCGCCAATTCCCTGTGCCACTTGAACGATGTCGATGAATCCGAACTGGCATTCGGCCTTGACACCGACGCGACCGGTGCAATCCAAGCCGTTGTCTTTAGCCGCGCGATCGGCGATCAGCGGCTCGTATATGTGCCATTCCTCGTCTTCGTGATTGCCCACCACGCTCAGGACAGGATAATCGCTGCCCAGTGCATTGACGAGATTCTGCTCCCACAACACTGCGTGGTTGTTACCCTCGTAGCCGAGGTCGCCCTGAATGAGCAGCAGATCGGTGCCCTCGCTTGCAATCAGCGAGAGTACGGCCTGCGCATTCTCGTCGACGCCCTGATCGCCGATGAAGGCCACCTTGATGTTGTCCGCCTGTGCCTGCACTGAAATCATGAGCAGGGTAGTGGACAGCAATCCCCGCAGCAAAGGTCGGCTGTATGTAGCTACACGAGAATCTGTCATGAAGTTTGATCCTGTCAACGGATACTCTGAGAGCCGTGTGCCCGAAGTGAGCTTTCTGTAGTGAGAGGCTCTGCAGACAAAAGCGATGCGGGCCATTCAATAATTGTGCTCAACTATTGTGGCTGGCCTGCGCGCGGACAGGTTTTGGGAGATTGCTTGCGCCAGGCCGGGCGAAAATTGCCGAGTGGTTCTGTTTGCCGGTGTGGCCACCGGTCGATAGCGTGCCTTTGGAGTCGTATCAAAGGGCCTTTGAGGCGTACTCACGGCCGCCTTTCTGCCGGTGAACGTTCTGTGTGGATTTATTTACCGGCGCAGTGTGCCCGGCATTGTGCAGTGTGCAAAATTTTGTATCTTTCGGAGACGGTAGTCTGCAAGCAGACAATTGGCCCCAAGCGACCAGCCGACGTTACTAACCGGGCTCGGCAAGTGTTGGCCCGGTCCCGCGAACGCGCGTCTGGTGCAAGCGTCGGCGAAAGCGATCGGCATCGTAGCCCGCACCGCGGTGCAGCACGCAGCGGTTGTCCCAGATCACCAGATCGCCTGCCTGCCATTGGTGTCGGTAGACTGACTGTTCCCGGGTGGCCTCGTTAATCAACTGATCGATCAGTGGTCTGGCCTCGTCATCGTCCATGCCCTCTATCGCGCAGACGTGCGAGCCCACGTAGTAGTTTTTGTCGCCGGTCACCGGGTTGCGTCGCACCAGTCTCTGGCGCACCGGGCGCATGTAGGTGCGCTGGCCCTCGGAGACCGCGTCTTCGCCGACCTTGGTGCGCGAGAAGATATAGTCGTGAATGCCGACCGCGTCGTCGATCCGGTTTCTCGTCGCGTCGTCCAGTCGCTGATAAGCGGCGCGAGCGCTGACGAATTCGGTATCGCCGCCTTCAGCGGGTACCTCGTAGGCATAGAGCAGGGAGTGCAGGCTGGGGGTTTCACGAAACGAGCTGTCGGAGTGCCACATGTTGTTGGCGGTTTGCGAAACCACCTTGCGAGCCTGATTGCGCAACTGCTTGCCATTGGCGTCGATGTTGCCGATCTTGCCGATATAAGCAATCGTGCCGCTGGTGTAGAACTCAACGTGGTTTTCCTCAGGCGCGCCGAACCGGCGGGTCACCGCCATGTGGCTGTCGTCATCCAGCCTCTGGTTGCGAAAAAGCAGTACAGAATAGCGGTTGAGCGCCAGATCGATCTCGCCGAACAGCGCTGCATCGAGTGGTGCGGCGAGGTCGACACCGCTGACGGTTGCGCCGAATTCGGCATGCAAGGGGGTGATCTGCATGATTTCTCCTCCGTTTATGACATCGTGTGCGGGAAATTCGCCGGGCTGTCATTGAGACTGCCGGCCGCACGGCCCATAATACGCGCCCCGTTAACCCCAGAATAGAGCCTATGTCCTCCCCGGAAACCACTGATCCTGCCCGCATGGAGAAGATTGTCAGCCTGTGCAAGCGGCGCGGCTTCATTTTTCAGTCTGCCGATATCTACGGCGGCTTGAACGGTTGCTGGGACTACGGTCCGATGGGCACCGAGCTCAAACGCAACCTGAAAGATTACTGGTGGCGTCGGATGGTGCGCGATCGCGACGACATCGTTGGCCTGGATGGCTCGATTCTCACCCACCAGGCGGCGCTGAAAGCTTCAGGTCATGTCGATACCTTTACCGATCCGATGGTCGATTGCAAAAACTGCAAGGCCCGCCACCGCGCCGATCAGTTGCCAGACAAAGACGGTGAGCAGTATTGTCCGAACTGCGGCGAGCGCAACCTTACCGAGCCCAAGGCGTTCAACCTGATGTTTCAGACCTACATGGGCGCGACCCAGAGCGACGACAACATCGCCTATCTGCGGCCTGAGACTGCGCAGACGATCTTCCTGCAATACAAGAACGTGCTCGACTCCAGCCGCGTGAAACTGCCGTTTGGCATTGCCCAGATCGGCAAGGCTTTTCGCAACGAGATCAACCCGCGCAACTTTACGTTTCGCTCGCGTGAATTCGAGCAGATGGAAATCGAATACTTTTGCCGCCCGGAAGATGGCATGCGTCTAACCGATGAGTGGCTGGAAGTGCGGCTGAAGTTCTACGAAGAAATCGGCATCCCGCGCGACAAACTGCATATTCTCGATGTGCCCGATGGCGAGCGCGCCCACTACTCGAAGAAGACCTACGATATCGAATACGCCTTCCCGTTTGGCGTGCAGGAACTCGAAGGCGTTGCCTATCGCACCGATCACGATCTGGCGGCGCATCAGGAGCATTCCGGCAAGCCACTGGATTATTTCGACGATGCGAGCAAGGAGCGATTTGTCCCGCATGTGGTCGAGCCCAGCGCCGGTGCCGATCGCACCGTGCTCGCGATTCTGTGCGAGGCATTCGATGAAGAGACGGTGACCAACGAGAAGGGCAAAGAAGAAACGCGCACCGTCATGCGCTTTCAACCTCGCATGGCGCCAATCAAGTGTGGTGTTTTTCCGCTGCTGAAGAACAAGCCGGAACTCGTCGAACGCGCCAAACAGGTACGCGATCAGCTGCGCCCGATGATGAATGTGTTCTACGACGAAACCGGCGCGATTGGCCGTCGCTATCGGCGTCAGGATGAAGTCGGAACACCGTACTGCGTGACGATAGATTTCGATACCCTCGGCGAAAGCGGCGATGAACTGAAAGATACCGTCACAGTGCGCGAGCGCGATTCGATGGAGCAGCAACGCATGAAGATCGATGAGTTACCGGCGTGGCTGATCGGGCAGGGGTGTCTGGGCTAGGCG
>CAKZSB010000315.1 GCA_937920585.1 uncultured Granulosicoccaceae bacterium
GCGCTTGACAGGCCAAGGAACAGTGAAATGGCCACCGCAAGCCCTACCAGCAGGCCGATGCTCAGACAGGTTACGGTGACAATCGAGGGTTTGCGCAAGCGTGGTCCAGGTCGTTAGATGATATTCATCGGGCGGTCTATAATAGAACCCAATTGATCATGATACCCGATATTTTCGTCAATATTAGGTAAGGCCAGGGTTGCCAGATACACATATCGGCCGCGCTATCCTGATGCTACTGCGCCGACCCGTCCACCGTGTCGTCAATCAGTTCACCATAGTGATCGAGAAAGCTCGCAAACGCCTGGACGAAACGGTCGTAGTCGTCGTCGGTGAGCGGCAACATCAGCGCAAGATAACCCGATTTGCCCACATAGAAGCCTGCTGCAAGCATCGCCATTTGCAGCAACTCGCGCAGCCGTGGATCAACCTTGCGAACAACCTGAGGCGAATCGACGGGTTGCCGGGAGAAATGGATATTCATCAAGCTGCCCACGCCACTCAATTTCACTGCCAGCGAGCGATCATCGGCCAGTTGTTGCAATCTTTGCCTGAATAACTCGCCCTGTTGTGTGAAATGCTCTGCCACATCGGCGGTATACAATTCCTCGAGCGCCACACAACCGGCCATCATGGTTAGCACGTTGTTGTTGAATGTACCGGCATGCGGCAGGCAGTCCGGGCGCCGGGGATCATATTGATCCATGATCGACGCCGCTCCACCAAATGCGCCAAACGTCATCCCGCCACCGATATACTTGCCCAGTGTTGTGATATCGGGTGTTACTGCATGATGGTACTGCAAACCACCACGCGATAATCGCGAAGTCATTACTTCATCAAATATCAACAACACGCCGCACTCGCTGCAGACTTCACGCAAGCCGTGCAGAAACCCAGGCTGCGCGGGTATGGCGCCGGCAGTCCCCATCATCGGCTCAATCAATACGCAAGCCAGTTCATTGGCGTGCTGGCGGATCAGCCCGACGGCATGCTCAAGATTATTATATTCGCCCAGCATAGTGGGATAAGGTGCGTTGTGCGGACTGATACCGTTGGCATAGAGAAATACGCTGCCATGATAGGCGCCATCAAAAGCCATGATGTGAGTCTTGCCGGTAAAGGCCCGGGCAGCAGTCACCGCCATCAGGTTCGCTTCGGTGCCGGTATTCACAAAGCGAAGCCGCTCTATCGAATCAAATCGCTCACACAGCAACGCCGACAGGCGCTGTTCGTGTCGATTGGGGCCACACAGCAAAATACCTTCGCCGAGCGCCGCCTGCACTGCCGCAATGATCTTCGGGTGGGAGTGCCCAAAAAGCCCGGCCGTATACTCACCGATAAAGTCAGTATAGCGATGACCATCAATGTCGGTGAGCGTCGCACCACTGCCGCCAGCAATGGTCAGCGGGTGCGGATCAAAGTGTAAAACAGTGCGAGTGTTCCCGCCAGGTAAGGATTCGCAAGCAAGGTGATGCTGTGCAGCACTCAGCGGGTTTGCATTGGTGTACGTCTCTTTGAGTTCAGCCAGAACCGAATCGAGATTGAAATTCGCAGCGCGCGCAGTCATGACATGGTTTCCGTGCAGTGGCTTATCGACACAGTGGCACCGCAATTGCGAATTTCAGCCCCCGCTGCGACGAATACTACTACAACCGTTTAATGTCAGATTATCCATTCACCGACTTTCTGATCGCCGGCGGCTTGTATGGCAATACTCCGTACTCTCTGAAGCAATGTGTCTTCAACGCCTGCGCTCTGCGAGCAGTATTGCAATTGGCGACAGCAGTTGCAATCACACGGGCAACCACCCTGTTATGAGTCTGCTCGCTCACTCGGTTATTTTGTGTACGACAGGATATACTGCTGGCAACTGCCACGGCGCAGTTCGACAATGCATATGAGAAACGCGATGAAGGCACCTGATTTCAACTACCAGCGACCCGCATCACTTAGCGCTGCGTTGCAACTGCTGCACGATAACGACCAGGATGCACAGTTGCTGGCGGGCGGGCAAAGCCTGATGCCCATGCTACATCTGCGCATCGCCCAACCCGACATGCTGATCGATTTGAACAGAATCGATGAACTCGCCACGATAGATGCCGGTGATGCGCACATCGAAATCGGCAGCATGGTTCGCTATGCGCAACTGGAAGCAAGCGAACAAATCAAAACCTGCCTGCCACTGATATGTTCAGCGCTGCCGCACATTGCACACAGCGCCATACGCAACCGGGGCACCATTGGCGGCAGCGCTGCACTGGCCGATCCCGCGGCTGAAATGCCAGCCCTGTTAATCGCAAGCAATGCCTCGATCAATTTAGTCAGCACAAAGGCATCGAGGGTTGTCAGCGCTGATGATTTCTTTACCGGTTTATACGAAACAGCGTTGCAACCCGGCGAAATAATCAAATCCATCAGCATTCCAAAACCCGGTAACAACAGTGTATTCGGTTTTTACGAAATCACTCGCCGGCACGGTGATTACGCAATGGCAGGTGTTGCCATCAGCGCCCAACAACAGAGCCCTTTGCACAAAATGCGAGTCGTATTCTTCGGTGTAGCCGAGAAACCACTGCGTGCACACAACTGCGAGCAGGCACTTGAGAATGGCACCGCCAACGACTCTGGCGCCATTGATCTGGCGATCAAGTCACTGGAGCAGTTACCACTGATGGGAGATCAGCACACAGGCGTCGACAGCAAACGGCACCTGGCAGGCGTCGCCCTGAAACGCGCGCTGCAGGAGCTTCACTGATGAACCACGCTCAGCAAGTCGATATCGAACTGATCGTCAATCACGAGAAGATCAACTGCCGCGTCCCGGTGCGCGTAAACCTGGTCGATTTTCTACGCAACGAGCTGGGGTTGACCGGCTCACACGTGGGCTGCGAGCAAGGCGTTTGTGGCGCCTGCACCGTTGAAGTTGACGGAACTATGGTACGCGGTTGTCTGATGCTCGCCGCACAAGCTGACGGTTCAACCGTCAACACCATAGAAGGGTTTGCCGAAAGCGGCCGGGCAGGGCATCTGCAGCAGGCGTTCGCCACGCACAACGCGCTGCAGTGCGGGTTCTGCACGCCCGGCATGCTCGCCAGTGCCCTGGAATACCTGGAACAGGGTGGTGTGGCTGACAGAGCCGCGATTCGACAACACATCTCAGGCAACTACTGCCGATGCACGGGATATCAGGCGATTGTCGATGCGATAGAAGAAGTCGCCGGCCAGACGGAGACTACCGATGGCCAATAAAAATGCCCCGTTGCATCTGTTCGATCGGCCAAACTCCTACATTGGCCAGTCAGTGCCGCGCCCGGAAGCTCACAATCTGCTCGCCGGACGCGGGCAATACGTCGACGATCTACAATTACCCCGCATGTTGCACGCCGCGTTCCTGCGCTCCCCCTACGCCCACGCTGACATACTCACCATCGACACCACCGCGGCGGCAGACTCGGCAGGTGTGGTCGCGGTTTATAGCGGGGCTGATTTTGCCGATCAGGTAACCCCCTGGGTCGGCGAACTGACTCACCTGACTGGCCTGCGATCGCCACCGCAGATGCCACTGGCAATTGATACTGCCACCTGGCAGGGCGAGCCAGTCGCTATGGTTGTAGCCAGCAGCCGCGCGCTGGCCGAAGACGCCTGCGCGCTGATCGATGTTCAGTACCAGCCTCGCGAAGCAGTCTGCGATCCGGTCGCTGCACTGCTACCGGAATCACCGGTCATTCATAGTGAATACAAGAACAACCTGGCCTGGGAACGCGATGTGACAGCGGGCGACGTTGAACCCGCTTTCGCCGACCCCGCCAATACTGTTGTTGAACAGGTATTGCGCTTTGGGCGCCACACAGGTGTGACGCTGGAACCGCGTTCATCAGTAGTTGAGTTCAACCCGGCAGAGCAAACACTGACTTACCATTACTCCGGTCAGGCACCGCATATGATGCAGGCGGTCCTTGCGAAACATATGCAACTACCCGAAGAAAACATACGCATTATTGCCCGCGATGTCGGCGGCTCGTTCGGTATCAAGATACACACCTATGGCGACGACATCGCCACCGCCCTGGCCGCTCGGCTGCTGGCACGCCCGGTTAAATTCATTGCAGATCGGCTGGAGAGCTTTGCAAGCGATATTCACGCCCGCGACCATCACATAAAAGCTCGCCTGGCCGTTACCTCGGACGGCACCATCGCCGCGCTGCAAATGTACGACTACACCGGCATTGGCCCCTATAGCATGTACCCGCGCACCTCGGCAATCGAGTGCAACCAGATCCTCAATCTTACCGGCGCCCCGTACAAAATCGAAAACTACCACGCCAACGGCAAAGTGGTATTCCAGAATAAAAACATGATGTGCCAGTACCGCGCAGTGGGTCATCCGGTCGCCATGGCGGTTGCCGACAGTCTGCTGGAACAGGCCGCACGCGAAATAAAAATGGACGTTGTGGAAATCCGGCGGCGCAATCTGATCGAAGATAACGCCTATCCCGTGGTTTCTGCCACCGGAATGAAATTCGCCGATCTGTCACACCAGCAGGCACTCGAACGGCTGGTCGAATTAATGCAGTACGAAAAGCTGCGCAAACAACAATCCACAGCCAACGAAAATAGCATTCGAACCGGCATCGGCCTGGTATCCATGGTAGAGGTAACCAATCCAAGTCCAATGTTCTATGGCATCGGCGGCGCACCGATATCGGCTCAGGATGGCGCGACCGTTCGCATGGATGCCGCTGGCGCACTGCATGTCTCGTGTTCCATTACCGAACAGGGCCAGGGCACCAACACAATCATCGCGCAAGTGGCAGCGGGTGTATTCGGTGTCGACATCAAACGCGTTAAGGTCACCACCGGCGATACCGCAACCACACCCTACGGCGGTGGCACATGGGCATCGCGCGGTGCGGGTATTGGTGGAGAGGCGGTGCTACTGGCGGCTGATGCATTAAAACAGCAAGTGCTGGAAGTTGCCGCTATCGTCCTGCAAAGTAACGCCGACAGTCTCGATATCAGCCAGGGCAATGTCATCGACAAGTCAGACAGTGCGCAACGCATGTCGCTGGATGAACTGGGCAAGCTGGTTTACTACCGCGGCAGTGAACTGCCAGCCGAGGTACAACCCGAATTTGTTGCCACCCGACATTTTCGCGTCAGTGATTTCCCGTTCGTTTTTACCAATGGCGCGATGGCTGCACAAGTCGAAGTCGACACCGACACCGGCATCGTCAAGGTACTCGACTTCTGGGTGGTTGAAGACTGCGGTCGCGTAATCAACCCGAAACTGGTAGACGAGCAAATTCGCGGCGGTGTCGTACAAGGCATTGGTGGCGCACTGTTCGAAGAATGCCTGTACTCCGATGACGGCCAATTGCTCAACGCCACCATGGCAGACTACCTCGTGCCCATGGCCGGGGAAATGCCGGACATTCACATCGCGCATATCGAAACACCGACAAGCACATCCACGCTCGGTGCAAAAGGTGCCGGAGAAGCCGGAACAGGGGGTGCGCCGGCCGCCATTCTAAATGCCATCAACGACGCGCTGGCACCACTCGGCGCGAGTATTCACACCATGCCGGCAACGCCCGAGCGAATATTGCAGGCGCTGGGCGAGGTGCCCACGTAAAACCAGCACCAGAAAACCTGCGCCGAACTGCCACACATGCTCGACCCATCAGGTGGAAAATAAGAACTGATGGGCTCGGCCAGATAAAAACGAGAGCGCTATGCAAATCCAATTTCTCGGCACTTCGTCCGGGACACCCACAAAATCCCGGAATGTCAGTGCAATTGCACTGATCGAAAACCAGAGCAGGCAATGGTATCTGATCGACTGTGGCGAG
>CAKZSB010000316.1 GCA_937920585.1 uncultured Granulosicoccaceae bacterium
GGGCCACACGGCCTCTTTACCGAGTTTTTCGGCCATAAACATCCTGGGCAGGCCTTTCAAGCCACCGAAGATGGTTCGCTCCATCTCGAGGTTCTGCATCCGCACAACCTCCACCTTGCCGGCCAGATCAAATGCTCCGCCCTGGGTGATGGCTGATTTTCGCTGCAGGTTGAGGGCGGCATTGAGACGGGTGTCGCTCATGGGTGGATTCTCGGTTAGTCCGTGGTTTGGATCGGATGATACCGTATCACGGGTAAGGCGTGAAAACGCGGAGGACTGTCCGCCGCGTTTCAAAGCGTTTGTTCTGCGCGTGATTCGGGGAACAGCACTACAGCGCGGACGGCTGGAATCTTGAAAAAAACAGATCAAGTGCAGCGATAACCTTATCGCTGTCGGTTTCAACGCTAGCTACCCTGGAGTCGACGAAGATATTCGATTGCACTTCAAGAAGGTAGGGGAATTGACCAGCACTATCGCTGTTGGCGTTTTCAAATACATCGAATTGAGCCATTGCGCACCTTTAAAATGACCGATGCGTGTCGGCGAAAGATACGTTGCCATCCAACAGCGCGCACTGCTCTTTAACCGCGGGTGCCAGTTTTCTTTTTAATCGTTTGAGTTCCAGATCGCTTAACGCGAGATCGTTGTTGACCAGTTGGGTCACCGCCTCCTGCACTAGTTGCGATCTTGGTCGCCCTTGAAGCACGGCTAGCTTGTCCAGTTTCTTTAGATCCTTTGTCGGTATCCGTACCGTGAGCATTTGTATTGCAGGCATTGAGGTTTTGCGCTCTGGAATTGCTGTGTATTACACTGCAGCGAAAGTTCAACAGATTTCGATCTTGCCAATCGGATGGTGGGATTAGCCGCCAGATGGCTCGTTTTACCGGATAACTCAATAGCCTACAGTGTCGGCCTCGGCCTCGGACTCTACTGGCAGTGCAGGCGCACCATGTAGCCCATCGATCGGCTGTCAGTTGCTTTGTTAGATACGTGTTACGGTACCCATTGCATAGACTTTTCGCACTCTGGAAATACCGGATACACCCCCTGATGCAAACGCATAGATACCAGGCACCGACAACCCTGTGACAACCGACGATCGTTACGCCTGGTGGCGGCTTCTCGCTTCAGTGCTGCTCGCAACCCTTGGCGGCATTGGTATCTGGGCCAATGTGATCGTGCTGACAGAGATTCAGCGCGAGTTCGGCGTGGATCGCGGTGGCGCATCGCTGCCTTATGCAGCCACCATGTTAGGTTTCGGTGTGGGTGGTCTGCTGATGGGGCGGCTGATTGATCGCTATGGTGCGATGTGGCCAATGGTTGCCAGCTCGATCTTTCTCGCCTCCGGGTTTGTACTTGCCTCGCAGGTGCAAAGCTACTGGCAGTTTATTGCGATTCAAACACTCCTGATCGGCATGCTCGGCATGGCGATTACGTTTGGCCCGCTGGTGGCGGACATCTCGCACTGGTTTTTGCGCTATCGTGGTCTGGCGGTGGCTGCGGTTGCCAGTGGCAACTATCTGGCGGGTTCGATCTGGCCCAGCCTGATCAACCGGCTGGTGGCCGCAGACGGCTGGCGCCTGGCGTATCTAGTGATCGGGCTGGTTTGTCTTGTCACAATGGTGCCATTGTCGTTTGCGCTGCGTCGTCGGCCCGATCTGGCCACTGGCGCAGAACCGCAAGGGGGCGTGCACGGGCGTGTTGAATCGCCGGTTCCGCGCTGGCTTCTGTTTGGCATGATCGCACTGGCGGGGCTTGCCTGTTGTGTCGCGATGTCTATGCCCCAGGTGCATATCGTTGCTTATTGCAGTGATCTTGGATACGGGCCGGCACGTGGTTCAGAAATGTTGTCGATCATGCTCGCGCTGGGTGTTGTCAGCCGCATGGTGTCCGGCGTGATCGCCGATCGAATCGGAGGCCTGCTCACCCTGATACTTGGCTCGGTTTTACAAATGCTGGCGCTGATTGCCTACCTGCCGTTCGACGGACTGGTCTCACTCTATGTGGTGTCCGCCCTGTTTGGCCTGGCACAGGGTGGCATCGTACCCAGCTACGCGCTGGTGATCCGCCAGTACTTCCCGGCTGAAGAAGCCGGATATCGCATCAGTGCCGTACTGACAATGACGATCGCAGGTATGGCGCTGGGTGGCTGGCTATCCGGGGAGATATACGACCTGACCGGCAGTTACACCGCGGCGTTTGTGAACGGGATTGGCTGGAATGTTTTGAATCTCGCGATTGCTGGCTGGTTGCTGTTACTTCGCAGGCCTGCACGGATGGCGACCGCTTAGCGGTGCCTGCTGCTCATTGAGCCAGAGATCAAAGCGATCAACCCAGAGTCAGGGAAGTCGCAGAAGGTGTACCGTCGGCAATTCCGGTGAATTTTGATTGGAGTGCTGTAGAGGATAAAAGAACTGAATCGCTCGTAGCGTGAATGACATCGAACGGCATTTACGACTGCCGCATGATCTTTAGAGTGATCTCTTAACTACAGCTTACTGTGCTTGCTCCTCGCCCTTATTTACACCAGATTGAATCAAGTCCTGATCCTCACAGCGGGGAAACGTCAGGCGCAAAACCAGGACGCCATCCGTGACTGATTCGCTTTTGTTCAAGACCATTACCATCCGCGGTGTCACTTTAAAGAATCGTGTGGTGATCGCGCCCATGCACCAGTACTCGGCCATCGAGGGTCACGCTCAGGACTGGCATGTGACGAACGTTGGTCGTTATGCTGCGGGTGGCGCGGGTCTGGTATTTGTTGAGTCCACTAAAGTCGAGCGGCGCGGCTGCGGCACTATTGGTGATCTGGGTGCATGGCGTGACGATCATATCCCTGGTCTCACACGGCTTGCCGACAACATCCGGCTCAATGGAGCGGTGGCTGCCATCCAACTGGGTCACTCCGGTGCCAGGGCACGGTGCTTTCGTCCCTGGGCGGGCGGTAAACCATTGACCCGTGTCGCCGCCGAGGCGGAGGGCGTCACTGATTGGGATGCGTGGGAACGGATTGCCCCTGCGGTTAGTGAGGATGGTGCTCGTGCGCTGACACGCGCCGAGATTCAGGCGCTGGTGATGAGCTGGGGTCAGGCGGTTCGGCGTTGTAACGACGCCGGCTTTGATATCGTCGAGATTCATGCGGCGCATGGTTATCTGATCCATCAATTTCTATCCCCGGTGATAAACCAGCGGACTGATGACTACGGCGGGTCCGAGCAAAACCGTCGCCGTCTGCTGATGCAGATCGTTGAGGAGGCCAGACGATTCTGGCCCGCGGACAAGCCGCTCTTTGTTCGCTTGTCGGTGGAGGACGGTGCTGGTTTTGGCCCGGATCAGAGCGTGGCACTGGCGCAGGCGATCAAACCGCTGGGAGTCGACGTGATCGACTGCTCTTCGGGTGGTATCACGGGTTCACCCGTCAGCGACACATTGGGCTATGGCTATCAGGTGCCTTATGCCGAGCGTTTAAAGTCCGATGGCGGGATCATGTCGATGGCGGTCGGGCTGATCGTGCACGCCGATCAGGCCGAGGCCATTCTGCAAAATGGCCAGGCCGACCTGATCGCGATCGCTCGCGAGGCTATGTACAACCCCAACTGGCCGATGGATGCGGCTATCAAACTTGGCGCAGATATCAATGCCGCCTCTACACCACCGCAAGTAGCCTATTGGCTCGACAAACGACGCGGATCCGGAAATATTGTGCCGAGTACCTTTGGTACCGGCATTGATCGGCTTTCCAATGATGGCGACGCGTGATTGATTGCGCTGTTCCGCCCGATAAATGTTAGAAAAAACAGCGATATCACATCGCCATATCGCTGCTATTTGATGGTTGGAGTAAACCTCTAGAAATCCATCGACGGCGGTTCGAACCAATTGGTTAACGCCAGCCCGCCATCAACCACAATATTGGTGCCGGTGACATAGCCCCCCGTTTTGTTCGACAGTACCGCCAACGCCATTGGCGCGAGATCATCCGCCACCCCGAGTCTGCCGAGAGGGATATGTTTGGCCAGTGCCGGGTCGGCCACAAACCCGCCGGCAGCGATTGCACCTGGCAGCATGGCGTTTGCGCGAATACCGTATTGGCCCAGGCTGCGTGCAAACTCTTTCACCATCATATCCATGGCGCCTTTGGCAGAGCTGTAGTGGGGCAGATTGCGCGGTGTAATGGAGTGCAGTGACGTCAGCAGCAGCAAGCGACCCTTAATGTCTTTTTCAATCATCTGACGCGCAAACTCACGGCCGAGAAAAAACGCGGCGTCCACATTGACTGCATGCATGCTGCGCCAGGTTTCATCATCCACACCGAACAGATGATCTTTTTCATGGCGCGGTGGTGATGCGCTGTGGACGAAACTATCGACATGCCCGAGTTGCTCCAGCGCATCATCATATAACCGCTGGCATTCATCACGACGGGCGAGGTCACCTGTCCAGGCGATCGCCCGGCCGGGTCCTGCTGCTGCCGTGTTGACCGCTTCCTGTGCTGTGTGAGCATTAACGTCGGCGAAAACTGTATCAACGCCTTCGTGAACTAACGCCTGTGCGATGGCCCGACCGATCCCATTGCCTGCACCGGTTACTACGGCTGTTTCGCCTGGCTCAAATAATTGCATAGTGATTCCCCCGAAAGTTACGTGCTTATACTGTACTTAGCAGCGAGCAACTTTTCACGTCAACTTATAAAACAGGCTTGAGCGCCACGCCATCAACAACGACATTGCCAGGACCCCGGTCGGGCGCGCTGCGAACAATTACACTAAAATCCAGCCTTGTAGAGGAGGCTTTGCATGACCTGGCGATTTGTGGCCGCAATGGCGGTATTTATCAACCTTTGCGCGACACTTCCCCACGTTGAAGCCGCGCCGCGTACTGGCTATATCCTGATCGACGCGAACAGTGGTAAACAACTGGCCGCGAAATCACAGAACACGGCATTTATACCTGCGTCGACGATGAAGCTTGTGACCATGCTATCGGCACTGGATCTTCTTGGCCCGGATCACCGCTTCGAAACATCGCTATCTGTATCGGGCAGGATCAATGGCTCTGTGCTGGAAGGTGATCTCGTTCTGCAGGGAAATGGTGATGTCGAACTGGATCTCAATGATCTCATGCGTATGGGACTGGCGCTGCGCGAATTGGGGATTCGCAAGGCCAGTGGTCGACTACTAATCCGGGACAATGCATTTTTACGCGTTAATGAAATTAATGCTGACCAACCTCTGGACGCTCCATACAACGCTGGCGTCGGACCGCTCTCGCTGGCCTTTGGGCGAGTCACTCTGCGCGTGCACAGGAATGGTAGTGTCTACACCAATCCAGAGTTGATCGAACGTGGCCCTGTCTGGCGCATCGCATCCAGTGTCAATCGCGCGCGCGACATACCCGTCCGCGATGTCGGTATGCACACGGCGCTCAGCCTGCGCAGAATTGCCAGTGAACTCGGCATAGAACTGCCCATGCCGCAAAGAGGCATACCTCCAGCTCAAATGCGAGAGATTGTCACGATACAGAGTAAATCCCTGGTCGATATGATCGA
>CAKZSB010000317.1 GCA_937920585.1 uncultured Granulosicoccaceae bacterium
GTGGTTGACGCGCTTTGATGGCCGGTGCTGCACTAATGGCAAACGCCCCCTTGAAGGGGGGCATCTGGCTAATGTGTCGCTGTGTGCTTGCGTTAAGGTTCAGGTGCGCGCGATACCTTCGTCAGAAGGGAATCGGTTCAAACTCGCCTGCCTGGAATAGCTCCAGCTGTTGTTCATGGTGACGCTGTTGTCGTTGTATCTGCGCCTGGTGTTGGACGAGTAAGGCATCGGTGTCGATTGCAGCACTCGGATCATATCGATCAGATCCGACTCTGTCATATCGGGACAATCGATGAGCAGCTGATGGGCGTGTGGCAGGTGATTCATGCGCGTTTACCGCTTCGGGTTTTGGGTGGTTCGAAGACGCGCAGGAACAGCGCTTCATCGAGTTGTTTAATGTCCTCTTTGGCGGCCACGGCGAGCAGTTGGGCTGCCATGGTGCTCAATACGCGATAGTTGCCGGCGGCGTGATCGCACAGGTTCTCTATCAACGCCTGACTCATCAACGAGGGGCTGCCGGCGGTATTAAGCAAATGCTTCAGGCAGGCCAGAAGCTCATCGCGTTCGGCGTAGTGCATCGCCAGTCGCACTCGCATTCGGCTGCCCAATGGCAGCAATTCGTCGCGTCGCAATTTGTGTTGTAAGCGTTCGTCGCCGGCCAGAATAACGGATAACAAGGTGCGTGAGTCATAGTCAGTACTGTTCAGCAGACGCAATTCGTTGAGCACATTGGGCGGCATCTCCTGTGCCTCGTCGATCAGTAACACCGGTCGGGTGGTGGTGCTTTGCAGGTGCGTCTGCCAGCGCTCGCGCAGTCATCGTCCGACACCACCGCGAGGGTCACGTCGCTTAGCGGACGCACCTCGTCGTTGATGCTTGTTGTCCAGACATGGAGCGTGTTTTGCGCAAGAGAAATCGACTGTGTTTCAGCGTGCATCTGATGTGGGCAAAGCATGAGTCTCTACACCTTCAAGACGGGCAATCACGACATCATTGGCGTCAGTGATGAACACATCGCATCTTACCCTTGAGGTTTCACCCTGTCCGGTGAGCGCGGCACAGAGAACACCCGCGCGAGGCCGATCATGTATACGAACGAGCGAAATTGAGGTCGGTAACGACGCACCTCCCAGAATATGCTCGCTCCAAACCAGTGCCAACTGCAAAGCACCGTCAATCACAGCCGGATCGGTTATCCAATCCTCTGTGGGCCAGTCGCGGTCGATGACACCGGTGACTGAGGCGCTAAGGCCAACACCCGCGTGCAAACGGACATCTTGCAGAACCTGAAATGCAGGGCCGTGAAACAGAACGCCGCCGCTATTGCAGATCTCTGGTAATTCGATGGCAGACCCACTGAGTACCGTGTGCGATTTATCATCTGACAAAAGGCTGGCAGCAATTATTCTTCTTGTTTGTCACCACGATTCGCAGTTCGAGATTTACGCCGTCATCAAAGCCGTCGGCTATCACCCCCTTCAGCACTTTTACATCCTTGAGTTCGAGCGTCTGGGCGCTACTCACCCGTGACTTTGCCGCCCGCGCAAACCACTCTATGGCATAGGCCGCGGGTATTGCTGGCGCAATATTAAGCGTGTGATCCACCAGGTGTGGATGGGTGTTTCGATTGATCACAACAACACTTTGATCACCGCCGAAAAAGGGTTCGGCTACCTGGCTGAGCCACGGCTCCAGCGCAGCGGTACCGGGTTCGTCTTTAGTGTTGGCATAGCGCAGCAGCTCGCTGGTCTCTGCACTCGGTGACTTACAGTCGGCAAGTAGGTGCCAGGCCGCAGCAAAAACTTCATGGATACCAGTCAGGCGCACTGTATCTGCAACCCTGGACGCGAATAAGGGGTCAGGCGTGTTGGGATGTTCGACAGTATATTCGAGACGCCAAGCTCGTTGATCGCTGACAGGATGTACTGCACACGGTCTCGCAGCGTCATTGCTGGCAATGTATCGGCTTCGATCGGCTCGCCAATCCAATAGTCCTGGCTTGTGTGTTCATGCGGGAACTCGGCTTTGCCAGAGATCGGCTCGACCGGCAACCCACCGATAAACCGAACAGGAACAATCGGTAAATTTAACTCCAGTGCTAAATCAACGAAGACCGAGCTGCACCGTGTTACGGCTATTGGCTGACCGATTGGATAAGATGCGCGATATCAGCGTCGTGCGATTACACACCCCAATTGGAAACATCGCCGACTTCTATCGTGAGCTGGGCGATTTGTTCAGTGTGCCGCTGCGGCCTCACAACCGGCGGGGTGGATTCAAAGCAGTTGGCGCGAGCAGGACGACTGCATAACCTTGATGCCCGACTGCTGTTCACCCGTGCCCACATCGCCTTGCGGCAAACGCTTTCTCGATACGCGCTGATTCCCGCGCAAGACTGGATCTTTGAGATTGGACAGTATGGCCGTCCGGAGATCAGTAACCTCAATGCTCCCAAAGGACCTCGCTTCAACTTCTCGCACACGCCGGGAATGATCGCGATCATTATCCATTGTTCTTTTAATGCCGGGCTTGATGTCGAGGGCATCGGTCGCGTGGTGGATCACTCTGCGATGTCGCGAATCTGTTTCTCCGCTGCAGAGCGTGATGCACTCCTGGCGCTTCCCGTCGAGGAACAGCCCCTGCGATTTGCGCAGACATGGGCTTTGAAGGAATCATTGGTTAAGGCCATGGGCACCGGACTGACTACACCACTAAAGTCCTTTAGTTTTGATCTGCCTGTCCCTGATGCAATCGGGTTTAACTGTTCGTCCGACATCGATAAAAACCCGTCAGCGTGGTCGTTCAGCCTAAACCGGCCGACCGATTACCATGTGCTTGCAACGGCCACTCGAATCGAGTGAAACAGTAACTATGGAACATTTCCCGTTTGGCTGCCCGGGCAGAACGTAAACTTGTTCAGGATACGTCTCGGCGCAAACCGAAAGACGGGGTCGGTGTAGGCCCCATATATCTGACGAGCATTCTCGTTGTTGCATTAGGTCCAGGCCAGCTGTTTGGTTAGGGGATCGATTACGTGTCGCGAAGTAACGCCAATCTCTGACAAATGTTGCTGCTGTCTTCGTCCCGATACAAATAGAGATTGGTTGCTGCTGTAAGAGTCCATACGGGGGAGGGCATAAGCACAGCACCAGGGAGCTGTTTTTTGACACTTTTCCGTTTGCGATGTGCCAAAGCGAAGTCGATTCGCGTAGATCTGTGCTGGGTACACCGGTGCTCGGAGCACAGCTAGACAGGTGTGAGATGCAGTGCGGTGCAAATCTGATTGATACACCAGGTTTGGGAAATGGGTACGAATAGTGTGTAGAGCCTCTACGACCGGACCTTGCCTCGCAAATTTATATGCTTTATCAGTGTCTAAGGCAGGATGAAATTAGTGAATATATTGATTTCATTGAGGTTTACCCAGCGACTCCTCGTTCGAATACCGTGGAATAGTCTCCGATAGAAAAAAGCTCAAAATAAACTTGGATTCTGTAAAAATTCTATGTATAGTTCGCGTCCGCTTCGGGGTTCAACCCCGGCGCGGAAATAGCTTGAAATAAAAGTTGACGGACAACATTCGTCATACTAGAATGGAGAGCTTGCTTAGGCAAAAAGCCTAAGGGTCGACCCAGAGGGGTTGGCACAGCTAATTTACAAATTGGTCTAGATAACTTGTGTGGGTGCTTGTGTCGGAAGGTTTTGCGAAAAGCTATACCGATGAAGCATCTGAA
>CAKZSB010000318.1 GCA_937920585.1 uncultured Granulosicoccaceae bacterium
GCTGTACTCGGCCGTCATGCTGCGAAATATATTGCCGGTGCAGATAAACAGAATATTCATTGAATGACTTGTGTCGTCTAGTCGAGTGACGCGAGGTCTTTTTTGTCGAAGGGTTTCAGCGATTCCGGGTTGTTTTCTCGCATCCGATTGGCCCAGTCGGGATTGCTGATCATAGCGCGGCCAACTGCCGCCAAATCGAATTCGCCCGCGTCCATCCGTTTATGCAACTCATCCAGGCCCGCGGTTTTTGCATCGCTAAATCCGCGCGCTTTTTCGTTGATGAAATCGTCGTCGAGGCCAATGCTGCCGACCGTGATCGTGGGCCTGCCAGTGAGCTTTTTTACCCACCCCGCGAGGTTTAGATCGCTCTCTTCAAATTCTGCTTCCCAGAATCGTCTTTGGCTGCAATGAAAAACATCCACACCGGCGTCCACCAGGGGTGCGAGAAATTCTTCCAGCTGTTTTGGCGTTTCTGCAAGCTTTGCCGTGTAGTCCTGCATTTTCCATTGCGACCAGCGCAGAATAACCGGCAAATCTGCCGAGACTTCGCCACGAATGGCGCGAACGATTTCTATCGCGAATTTCGATTTATCAATGCCGTAGGCATCGCTGCGCAGGTTCGTGCCGGGCCAGAAAAACTGATCGATCAAATAGCCGTGCGCACCGTGAATCTCGATGGCATCAAAGCCGATATCCTGTGCATGGCGCGCGGCCACAGCGAATGCGCCGACAACATCGTCGATGTCACTGGTCGTCATTTCATGGCCGGTTTGTTTGCCGGGCCGGGACAGGCCGGAAGGTCCGTAGCCGGGGACGGTCGGGTCGGGCTCGGTGCCCGGGCGCCTGACGCCACCAACATGCCAAAGCTGGGGAGCTATCTTGCCACCCTCGGCGTGAACCGCCTCGACTACCTTTTTCCAGCCCGCCAGCGCTTTTTCGCCATAAAAATAGGGTACATCGGGATAGCCGTTGGCCGCGGGATGATCGACGCAGGTACCTTCAGTGATGATGAGACCAGTGCCGCCAGCGGCACGCTGCCGGTAGTAGCGGGCAACTTTTTCGTGCGCAATATTTCCCGGTGACATCGAGCGTGTCATTGGGGCCATAACAATGCGATTGGCAACCTCAAGCGATCCGATTCTGGCGGGTTCAAACAGGGTGTTGTTATTCAATGGCGATAATCCGGGATAGAGGGGTTTCAGGTTGCCGATTCGGATGGATTGCGTTCCGACATTATCCAGTCGCGAAACGCGAGCAGCATACGACTTTGTTCAGGCTTTTTCGGGTAGATCAGATAGTAAGCGTATTCTGATGGCAATGTGAGAGCGAATGGTTTGACCAGCCGACCCGCAGCCAAATCATCAGCCGCAAGTATGCCGCGTGCCAGCGCTACGCCCTGGCCATCGATCGCCGCCTGCAAGAGCATGCCGGAATCACTGATAAACGGGCCACGGCTGGCATCGACGGAGTCTATGTTGGCTGCCAGTAGCCAGGTTCGCCAGTCGGCCACGTGATCGTCGTGCAGTAAAGTGTGATGGACCAGTTGCGCGGGGCAGGTCAATGGGTGCTCGCCTTGCAGCAACGCAGGGCTGCAAACCGGAAACAGATCCTCAGACATCAACCACTCCGAGGTCATGCCGGCGTAGTTACCGCGTCCGTATCGTATCGCGATATCGACGCCATCGCGCTCGAAGTCGACCAGGTGTTCTGCAGGGGCCAGGCGTAGATTGATCTCGGGATGGGCTTTCAGCAATCTGCCCAGGCGGGGAACCAGCCAGCGCGATGTCAGCGACGGCAGTGCGGTGACGGTGAAGGTCTCCGGCGCGTTGCCCGCAGTCAGCCGGCGTGTCGCTTCGTGCAGAAGATCGAATGCCTGACGAACATCGGGCAGGTAGCGATGGGCCTCGTCGGTTAGTTGCAGGGTTCGGTTTCGCCGATTGAACAGGGTTACCTGAAGATGCTCCTCCAGATTCTTCACCTGGTGGCTGACGGCTGCCTGAGTGACGGACAATTCGCTGGCCGCCGTGGTGAAGCTCAGGTGTCGGGCTGCAGCCTCAAAGGCTCTGAGCGCGTTGAGCGGAGGGAGTTTTCTATGCATTAGAGAAACTAATGAATGGTATGAAAAAGGATCGTTTGTTGTTGTCGCAAAAGCTATCTAAATTAACTAACAGCAGACGGATAAAGTCGAACCGTTGATCTGCTTATTGTTTAAATAAATCTAGGGAATGGTGACGATGACAACAGTACCTGAAATCACGCTCACAGGCCAATGCCGGTGCCCAACGTTGCTGGTTGCCCCGGGTTCGGATACGCGGGAGACGACCACCCCGTGGGCCATAATCCGGTTATGGAAGCAACGTCATGAACAGCGTCGAATGCTGGCCAGGCTGTCCGATCATTTGCTGCGCGATGTTGGTATCAGTCGCGAATCAGCACTGGCCGAAGCGAACAAGTGGTTCTGGCAAGACTAAAAACGCAGGTATCGGGCAACAATGAATCTCACTGCAGTAATTACGCTGCAGTGGGTTTCAATCTGCAGGCCGGGATCCCGTGCCTATGAGTCGCGTGAAGCGCCCAACAGATTTAACGGGCCACCTTTTTCGATTGCGCGCTGGTAGGCCGGCAGTGCCTCAATCGTTTCGACAAACTGATTCAGGGCGGGATAGTTTGCCGCCAGGTCTGTGCGCGAACGGGCTGCCTGCAATGGAAAACTCATCTGTATATCCGCGGCGGTCATGGTGTCGCCGCAAAACCATTGGTTAGACGATAAATGCGATTCCATGAATTGCAGGTTGCGTTTTATGTTGGGCGAGAGAAAACTGCTGCGCACCTTACCGGCGATACCCTTTGCAATTGGTTTGATAAAAAACGGCACTTTAGCGGTTTCGATTCGGTGCATCACAAGTGAGAACACCATGTAGGGCATGAACGTGCCCTCGGCGTAGTGCAGCCAGTAAGTATATTGCTGTTTGGCAGCGCCGGGCTCACTGGGTCGCAAGCGGCCGTTGTCATAGCGATCGACAAGGTACTCGATTATGGCGCCGGTCTCGGCGACAGTGATGTCGTCGTCTGTGATGATCGGCGCTTTGCCCAGCGGGTGTACAGCTAATAATTCGGGTGGTGCAAGGCTTGTCTTTGGATCGCGTTTATGGAGCTGAAGTTGGTATTCAAGGTCAAGCTCTTCCAGTAGCCACAAAATTCGCAGCGACCGGGAGTTTTCCAGATGGTGGACAGTAATCATGAGAATTCAGTGCGAGACAGTTGCCCGATTGTACGCGCAGATTATCGCTGGCCGGGAAAATCATCACGTCATCATGATGATTTTCGTCATTTATCTACAATTAACTCGCGCGACGCAGGGAGGGCACGTCCGCGTTTGCAGCGTGAGTGCTGGTGCTGCTGCCGGGTAAGTCCTCGTTGACAATATCGGCGATCATTTCTGCGGTGATGGCAGATAATGTCCAGCCCAGGTGGCCGTGGCCAGTGTTGTAGAACACGCGGGATTTACGGCCTTTGCCAATGCGCGGCATCATATTGGGCATCATCGGGCGCAGTCCCGACCAGGACACCACCTGATCGGTATCGATGGCGGGAAAATAAGTGCGACACCAGTCGATCAACGGTCGGATGCGGTCATTGCGGATGTCGTAGTTCACGCCATTGAATTCGGCCGTACCGGCGATGCGAAATCGATCCACGCCAAGACGGCTGGTCACAATTTTCGCCGCGTCATCCAGCAGGCTCACCCACGGTGCAGCGGCCTGGCTCGCCTGATCATCCAGATTCACCGTAATCGAATAACCTTTGACGGGATAGATATTTACGCGATCGCCCAGTTGGGCGGCCAGACTGCGGCTTTCGATTCCGGCGCACACGATAACGCCATCGAATTGATCGCGGTCGTCGCAGGGCAGCTGGCCGGGCACCTGTTGTCGAGAGGAGACGATAACCTCATCGTTCTGTTGTTCCAGTTGCAGCACTTGCGTATCGCAGCGAAAGTCGGCACCGGCGCGAACGCAGGCATCGGCGAGACCGCGTGTGTACTTGTGAATGTCACCGGTCGCATCATCCGGGGTGAAGAATCCACCGAACAGGTCACCGGCCAGCGTGGGCTCGATTTCAGCTATTTCTGCCGGTGTCACGGGGTGGCGTGACAGACCGCCGCGCGCGAGCAGCTCGTTTACCCGGGTAGCGTGATCGTAGTCTTTTTTGTTGGCGTAAATGTGGAGTATGCCGCGTTCTTCATAGTCGAAATCAATTTGCTCGCGCGCCGCCCATGACTGCAGGTGCTGGCGCGCCGCGATGGCCAGCCGGGCCGTCTCGATGGTGTTGTTTTCGTAGTGGCGAATGTTGCCGATGAACTCCGCCATCCAGGACACCTTGTGCCAGTCTGGCCTGGGGTTTACAAGCAGGGGTGCGTCCTTGCGGAGCATCCAGCGCAGGCCTTTCAATATCGTCGACGTTTGTGTCCAGACCTCGGCGTTCGATGCCGATAACTGCCCGCCGTTGGCAAACGAAGTTAGCATGGCGGGATAGCGATGGCGATCGAAAACCGTGACTTTATAGCCTCGATTCAACAGCGCGTAGCAGGTGGTAACGCCGGTGATACCAGCGCCGATGACGGCAATACTTTTCATTTCTCAGCTCCGAAACACAGTCAGTGGGTGGATCTTTTTTGCGATCCGCTTTTCCCAATCTGTCTTGGAACCTGAGAGTGTCGGCAGAGGCTGGAAAACCTTGCGCTACCCCTTCGGTGGATACGGTGTCGTATCGCTCTCCAGATGTCTTACATCGATGTGGTTCTTTTGCCTGAGAGTTTCCCGGGTGTTGCTCCTTCGGCGCCAGTGCCCGGCATTGCCGTGACTGATCTCTCCCACATCATGCTTTGCATTGCCGTACA
>CAKZSB010000319.1 GCA_937920585.1 uncultured Granulosicoccaceae bacterium
ACCATTTGACATGCACTGAGTGCAGCAGCGACTGTCACAGCCGCCGAAAATGCACTGGATAACACTTTGAATAATTATTCCGGATTTAATCAAGCCCGAATGGCGATCGCCATTCTTGCCCTCGCGGCGGCCACACTGTCGGGCAGCCCGGCTGCTCTCGCCTGCCAGGCACCCGACAAAGACGCCGCCATCGCCCGGGTACTGGCCGAACATCCCGGCGGCAAAATCCTCAAGGTCGAGCAAAAATCCGATGCCAAAAATTGTGTCAATCTGAAAATTCGCGTACTGGTCAATGGTACCGTCAAGCTGGTCGTGATAAAGGGAAGCTAGTGCTTTGACAATATTAAAAGTTGGGATACAGCGAGTGGAGAAGTGGTCAGCGCAAGGCGCGCGATTGAAGAATAGTTGTTCTATTGTGAGTGAGCGCAACGCCGCGATGGCCGCTTGTACGCTCGCCCGCAGGGGGTGGCTTTTGATGTGCCGCACTCCAGGTGTGATAGCTGAACCGGGCCGTAACCGGCACATTAAAGGCCATACTGCATTCCAATTTTTAGTGTTGTCAGAGCACTGGTATCCCAATAATTTCACTGATTGTTGTACCGAACAGGAGCAAAAGCCATGACAGAAGCCGCCTACATTTACAGCGCATTGCGCACGCCGCGCTCCAAAGGCAAAGCTGACGGCTCGCTACATGAAGTCAAGCCGATCAATCTCGTCACCACACTGCTCAATGAAATGCAGCAACGCCATGATCTGGATACCAGCAGAGTCGATGATGTGATGCTCGGCTGTGTGGCACCGGTGATGGAGCAGGGTGCGGTGTTGCCGAAAATCGCCTTGCAGAAAGCGGGTTGGGATGAAAGCGTGCCCGGTGCCCAGGTCAACCGCTTTTGCGCCAGTGGCCTCGATACATTCAACACCGCTGCGGCCAAAGTGGCATCGGGCTGGGAAGATCTTGTCTGCGCCGGCGGCGTGGAGTCGATGTCTCGCGTACCGATGGGCGCCGATGGTGGCCCGTTTGCAGAAGACCCCGAAACCGCCATTCAAACCGGTTTTGTGCCGCAGGGTATAGGCGCTGATCTAATTGCCACCATCGACGGTTACAGCCGTGATGACGTCGATAACTTTGCCGTCGAAAGCCAGCGCCGCGCAGCCCATGCACGCGACAGCGGCTGGTTCGATCAATCCGTCGTGCCCGTGCGCGATGACAACGGCATCACTATTCTGCAGCGCGATGATTTCATCAAACCTGGTACCGATTTGCAGACACTATCCGGCCTGCGCGCAAGTTTTGAGCAAATGGGCAGGATGGCGTTCGACGCCGTGGCGCTTAAAAAGTATCCCGAAGTCGAGTCGATCAATCACGTGCACACGCCCGGAAACTCATCCGGCATTGTCGATGGTGCATCGCTTGTGATGGTCGGCAGCGAACAGGCCGGCAAGGATATTGGTCTTAATCCGCGCGGGCGCGTGGTATCGATTGCGCTGACAGCATCGTGCCCCACCATCATGCTGACCGGTCCGGCACCGGCATCCAGAAAGGCGCTGGCCAAAGCCGGACTGACGATTGATGATATCGATCTGGTTGAGATTAACGAAGCGTTTGCATCGGTTGCGCTGCGCCTGCAAAAAGAACTCAACGTACCGGATGAAAAACTCAACGTGGTCGGTGGCGCCATTGCCATGGGCCATCCGCTCGGAGCAACCGGCGGGTGTCTGGTCAGTACCATGCTCGATGAACTGGAGCGCCGGCAGTTAAAGCGCGCGCTGATTTGCATGTGCGTCGGCGGTGGCATGGGCATCGCCTCGATCATCGAGCGCGTTTAAGGTGGCGGAAACAATGGAAGAATTTCGCTACGACAAAGACGCCGATGGCATCGTCACCATCACCATGGATATGTCCGGTCAATCGGCCAATACCATGAATGAGAACTTTTTACCGGCGATGAACCAGACGCTGGATCGTCTCAGGTCAGAAGATGACCTGACCGGTGTGGTGTTCACCTCAGCCAAGAAAACCTTCTTTGTCGGCGGCGATCTGAACCTGATACTAAAAATAGAAAAATCAGATGAACAGACGCTGGGTTATATAGAACAGAATAAACGCCCCTATCGCGAACTGGAGCAACTGCAGGTGCCCGTGGTATCCGCGATCAATGGCGCGGCGCTTGGCGGAGGCTACGAGCTGTGTCTGGCCTCTAACTATCGGGTGGTGGTAGACGAACCGCATGCCGTGGTCGGCTTGCCGGAAGTCACGCTGGGGCTATTGCCCGGCGCGGGTGGTGTGGTGAGGCTCACCGCATTGATCGGACTTGAAGCCGCCGCACCGCTACTGACCGAAGGCAAACAGTTAAAACCTGAAAAGGCATTGGCAGCCGGACTTGTCGATCAGGTGGTCGATACCATCGATGATCTTGTACCCGCGGCCAAAGCGTGGATCAAGGCCAATCCGGAATCGCACACACAAGCCTGGGATAAAAAGGGATTCAGGTATCCTGGTGGTGATGCGTTGTCACCCCGCGTACGGCAGGTTGCCACCATGGGCAGTGCCATGCTGGTCAGCAAGACCCGAGGTCTGATGCCGGCACCCGAAGTCATACTGGATGTCGCCGTCAATTCCATGCGCATGAACTTCGACAGCGCATTGCGCGCCGAGAGCCGCGGCCTGTGCAAACTGATTTCAACGCCTGAATGTAAAGC
>CAKZSB010000320.1 GCA_937920585.1 uncultured Granulosicoccaceae bacterium
ACCGTTTATGTTGCGCGCGACCTCCTACTACAGCTGCACGACAGCCGCACTGAAGAGCGCTGCTTATGCATCTGTGAACCTTCATATTGCCAGTTGTGCTCAGAGAAACGCGGCGAGCGCTTAGCGCCGCCGCGTTGATTCACTACACGTATCGGTTCAGCCGATTCTCAAGCATCTCCTGTCGCCCCGACTTCGGCTCGGGATTCAGGTTCTCGGCCTCGACGTAGTCGGCGATTTCATCGAGCGTGAAGCCACCATCCAGCATCTTCTTCGCATCTTTTTGCGCCCAGCCGCTGTAACGCTCATCGACAAAACTCGACAGCGCACCGTCTTCGAGCATCTTGGCCGCTGCTTTCAAGCCTCTGGCACAGCAGTCCATCGCACCCACGTGTGCCATCAGCAGATCATCCGGCTCGAGTGACTGGCGGCGTAATTTGGCATCGAAGTTGGTGCCGCCGGTATCGAATCCGCCACCCTGCAGCACGTGGTAATACGCCAGCGCCATCTCCGGTACGTTGTTCGGAAACTGATCGGTATCCCAACCGCTTTGGTAGTCGTTGCGATTCATATCGATCGAACCGAATATGCCAAGCGCATTGGCCAGCGCTAGTTCGTGCTCAAACGAGTGACCGGCGAGAATCGCATGGCCCTGTTCTATATTCACACGCACTTCACCCTCCAGCCCGTAGCGCTTTAAAAATCCGTACACGTGTGCGACGTCGAAGTCGTATTGATGCTTGGTGGGTTCCTGCGGTTTCGGTTCGATCAATATCGCACCTTTGAATCCAATCTTGTGTTTGTATTCCACCACCAGATTCAAAAACCGCCCCAGCTGATCGAGCTCCTGACCGATGTGAGTATTGAGCAGCGTTTCGTAGCCTTCCCGACCACCCCACAACACATAGTTTTCACCATTGAGCTTGTGCGTCGCGTCCATACAGGTTTTTACGGTCGCCGCGGCAAAGGCGAAGATGTCGGGATCGGGATTGGTGGCCGCGCCGGACATATAGCGACGATGTGAAAACAGATTCGCTGTGCCCCACAGCAGCTTGCGCCCGGTCTGCTCCATTTTTTGCGCGAAGTAATCGACAATCTCTTCCAGGTTGCGCGTGTTCTCGCGAAAATCTGCACCCTCCGGACGCACATCGGCATCGTGAAAACAGTAGTACGGCACACCAAGGGTGGTGAACATGTCAAAGGCGACGTCGGCCTTTTGCTTTGCCTGCGCCATGCTGTCGCCAAACCAGGGCCGTTCGAACGTCTGGCCGCCAAAAGGATCCGACCCCGGCCAGACAAAATTATGCCAATAGCAAACGGCAAAACGCAGATGATCTTCCATGCGCTTGCCCAGCAATATTTCGTCGGGGTTGTAGTGGCGATAGGCAAGTTCCGATTCGGATTCCGGCCCTTCATAAACGATGGGTGCTATGTCCCCAAAAAATCCACTGCTCAAGTAGTTGCTCCTTTCAGCGCAGGATAAATAGCCCGGTGGCGTTGCCAGGCCTGATGAAAATTTTCAACTTGTGTGGGATCGGGCTCGATGCTGTGTGCGATCGCCGGCGGCGTGCAGGCCTGTTCGGGGTCCTGCCCGGTCGCTGCCAGCAGACCCAATCGCGCAGCACCGAATGCGGCACCAAAATCACCATCGTGTGGAACATCGACAGGCAGATTCAAGGCGGTAGCGAGGCATTTCAGCCAGTACACCGAGCGAGAACCGCCACCCACTGCGGTGACGCGTTGCAGTTGTGTACCCGCTTGTCGCAGCGCTTCGAGGTTATCGCGAAACGCAAATGCCACCCCTTCCAGAACAGCCTGGGTAAGTTCGGCGCGCTCGGTACCGGCCGTCAGCCCGGTAAACGCGCCGCGCGTGTGAGCGTCATTGTGCGGGGTTCTCTCACCCGACAGATACGGCAGAAAATTCACGCTGCCCGGTGCGCGCAGTGTGTCGCCCAGTCCGGCGGTCAGTTCACTTGCGTCGCGCTCAACCACCCCGCCCAGCCAGTTCAGTGAATCGGTGGCCGACAGGATCACACCCATCTGATGCCAGCGCTCCGGCAAGGCGTGGCAGAAAGCGTGAACAGCGCTTTTCACATTCGGCAGAAAATCGGCGTTACTGACAAACAGAACCCCGGATGTACCCAGCGAGGCAAATGCGGCCCCTGGCTGAATCGTGCCCATACCAACCGCCGCGGCTGCGTTGTCACCGGCACCACCGGCGACGACAACGCTTGTACCCAATCCCCAGCGCGCAGCCAGTTCAGCGCGCAACTGGCCACTGACTGCCGAGCCTTCAACCAGCGACGGCATATTGCTTTCATCGAGTCCCGACTCGGCCAGCAAAGTGCCGGACCAGCGGCGATTGGCGATATCGAGCCACGCGGTGCCCGACGCATCCGACATCTCCGAAACGTGCTCGCCGGTGAGCCAGAGCCGCAAATAGTCTTTTGGCAACAACACTTTGGCAAGCGCGCTACGAACCTGTGGCTCGTGCGTCGCGCACCAGTTGATCTTGGGAGCGGTAAAACCCGGAAACACCAAATTGCCGGAGATGTCGGCAAACTGCGGGTTAGCGTTGAACTGTTCAGCTTCCGCGTGGGCGCGAACATCGTTCCACAATATACAGGGCCGCAGAACCTTGTCGGCTGAGTCGAGCAGTGTGGCACCGTGCTGCTGACCCGACAAACCTATGCCGCGAACTGCCGCGAGTTGTTGTGGCCAATCGCTTTGCAATTGATCGAGTGCCTGTTCAGTCGCTGCAATCCAGGCGGCAGGATCCTGTTCGCTCCAGCCAAAACGCGGGCGCTGCACGGTGAGCGATGCGTCTGCCGTTGCGATGATTGCCTGCGCATCATCGAGCAGCAACGCCTTCACACCCGAGGTGCCCAGATCGAGTCCCAAGTACAATAGACAAGTCCCGTGGTTCAAGTGAATAAATTGCAGGGCTTTTCCCGCAACGCAACATTGTACTGCAAGCTCGCCAAAAGCAGCAGCCGTTATTGGCCATTCTCGCTCGCGATTCGTTGCCAGATCCACTCGAATCACCCAACTTCAAGAACATATTTGTCGTTATGATAGGCAAAGACTCATGAACGAAGTTGTAGCGAATCAGCTACTGGCTCCAGGCACCTGTTCGGGTTAGCAATTAATCCGCAGAGACAATCGCAGTCGCAAAGGGTCGAACAACCGCCGATGCAATGACAAGGCATCGCAGCAGCAGTGAATAACAAGTAGACACGGAGTAACTTGAAGATGAGTGCCAGCAACGCAATGAACTGGGTCGCCAGCGGCCTTGAGACCTACCTGGCCGGTTTACACGCCGGCGACGAGTGCGGCACCCCGCACAAGCCGATCGATTACCTCATCGTCGGCAGCGGTTACGGTGGCTCGCTAAGCGCCGCCGACATCTCGCGTCGCAGTGACGCGAGCGTCTATCTTTTTGAGCGCGGCGCCGAGTTTCTGCCCGGCATGTTTCCAGCCAATACGGCAGAACTGATCGGCCACATTCGCCTGAGCAAACCGGGAAGCAAGGGTGCGACAGGCAACCCCGAAGGCTTGTTTGACGTGCATGCCGACGGCGGCGTGAGCACGGTTTGCGCGAACGGACTCGGCGGCGGTTCACTGATCAATGCCGGTGTTATGCGCAGGCCCGTGTCAGCCGTGTTTGAACATGAGCGCTGGCCGCGCAGCATCACGCTGGACTCGCTGCAATCCTATTACCGAGAAGCGGAATTATTGCTCGGCAGCAGAGTTGCAAAAGTATTGCACGACAAAGATGCCGAAGTATTGCACGACCAAGATGCCGAAGTATTGCACGACAGAGATGCCGAAGTGTTGCTCGACAGCAAAGATACCGAGAGCACGGCCAATGTCTACTGCACCAAGCTCGCTGGCCATAAAGCCAGCAAGGCCGAATTTCTGCGCCTGCACGCACAGGACCGTAAAGACTTTCACTACGAGCAGGCCGAACTTACGATCTCGCTGGCTGCCCGCCCCAACCAGGCGGGTGTGTATCAGGAATCGTGTATCGCCTGCGGCGACTGTGCGACAGGCTGCAACCACAATGCAAAGAACTCACTCGACACCAACCTGTTGCAACAGGCCAGGCGCCAGGGCGCAAAGATCTTTACCGGCGCCACGGTTTTAAAAACCGAACGCGCCGTCGACGACAAAGGCGAGGCTTTGTGGGTCGTGCATATCGTCTATTCGAATCGCGATATTCGCCTGCGCGATCCGGGTTACCGCCCGACCCGGCCCGGTGCGAAGGACGTGCGCCCGAATGTAAATACCGTGTATTGCAGGAATCTGCTGCTCTGTGCGGGAACGCTGGGCAGTACTGAAATACTCAAACGATCGGCCAGCAGCACACTTAAATTTTCACCGGCGCTGGGCGACCACTTTTCAACCAATGGTGACATGCTCGCCTTTTGCGATACTGAAAACCTGCAGGAAACATCCGAACTGCGTCGACCGCACTCGGTCGCAAACCAGCACATTGCGCCGCAGCTAAGAAAAATCGGGCCCACAATCTGTGCTGTGGTGAGCACCGATGATCCAGGTGCGGACACCCGCGGTGTGCCGGATCTGCTGATTGAAGAGATGGCGGTCCCCGGGCCACTGCAACCGTTTGTCGGTGTGGGAACATCGATTGTCAGAAGCATTCGCAATCTCGCCAAATACGACTTCACCGTGCACGAGTATGGCGACGATCCGGCCAGGGAATCGGCCGAGGGGACACAGTACACCGGTGTCTACGCCATCATGGGAGACGACGAAGCAGGCGGATCGCTGGAGCTGGAGTCATTCGAGAATCAACCCATTGCGGACCAACCAAGTGATGGTTATCTGCGAGTCAGGTTTGCCCGTGCCGGCCGACACGAGCTGTTTGAACGACAGATGAAAGCACTCCGAAAACTGCTGACGCCACAACCGAAAACCTTGCGCGCGCGCCTGGCAAAGCTATTGAGCAACAACCACGACAGCAGCCCGATATTCTCCACCCCCGGTTGGCGACTGCCAGGTTTTGCAGGACGCGCTCTGGGTGACAAAAACCCGCACGAAGTGGTAACCGTGCATCCATTAGGTGGCTGTGTGATGGCCGACGATGTAGAAACCGGCGTGGTGAATGAATATGGTGAAGTATTCAATGCCGCCGATCGTATCGCGACGTCCGTGCACCAGGGCCTGTATGTGCTGGACGGATCAATCATTCCCACCGCACTGGCAGCAAACCCGGCACTGACTATAAGTGCTCTGGCGCTGCGCGCCCTGCGCGATCCGGAATCGAGCCTCAAATGCCGCATCAATGGCGCGCCGAACCCTGCTCCTGCGGCAGACTATGTGGAGCAGAAGCGCCCCCTGTTCAGCGAGTCATCATTCATGGGCAATGAACCCACCACCCTCGACGTGATTGAAAGAATGAAGGGCCGCGCGGTTTTCATTCACCGACCAGACGACTCAGGCAAAACCGAATCGATTGAAAAAGTGGTTGAAGTGACGCTGCGAATGGGCCCGATTGATCCCGGTGCGCTGTACATTGATAACGAAAAAAGTAATAGCGTCATTCCGGTCAATGGCGTCATCCGCAATAACACCGGTGTTATAAGCCAGATCCGGATTTTTGATCCCGATACCTACGAGCAGACAATCAATCGTCACAACAACGGCTTGCCAATGCGACGCGAAGCGTTAAAGCAAACACAGCACGGCGAAACATTTGACGAAGTGCTGCAAAACCAGACTCATCTGGATCAGTACCTGGCTAACCATGCCGAGGTCACTATTCTCGTGTCCGGATCACTCGATGTCTTTCACCGCGAGACAAGCAAACCATGGCCGCGAATATCAGCGATGGTGCGCAACAATTATGGTTTTTTCAAGCCCGTCAAGTTGTTCGCAAACCTGGCAATAGCCGGCGCGCGCAGCCTTGTCACAGGCCAAAAGGCGGGCAATGCCATCCCGTACCTCAGTGCCGCCATACACGCCGCCGACACGCGCTACATGACCTACCGCCTGAACGCCGAGCACTTTTTCGTCGACGATACTGCAAAGCAACTACCAACCGACCTGATCGCCGCGCTGCGACGCGGTGACAGCCAGGTGTTGTGCGGCCGTAAAATCATCAACGACGACAGGAATCGCAATCTCTGGCGGCAGTTGTCGCAGATGTACATCACTGATATGCCGGGTATCGTGCCCGAACAATCAACCCGCCCATTATCACTTGATCTCGACCTGCTGGCGCAGCTGCGAATCCCGTTATTGCGCGTTGCCAAACAGGACCAGCTGATCAACACGAAACTCGCACTGATTGGCCTGTCGGGCTATTTGCTGCGTATGCTGCTGCCACTGCAATTTAGCAATTATCTAAGTTACTCCGGCAGAAAACCGGCAAAACAGAAATCGCTCGCCAACGCTCAACAAGGCCGAACACCACAACGTTTTCCCGAAAACATTGCAGAACTGCCGGCGGCAGAAATCGCCTGGCAACCCGTCGTCGATCGCATCCCCGACGACCGCATAGAGCATTTACCGAAAGGTACGCCGGTGCGCATTCGACTGACCCGCTATCGCAATACCAGTATCAAACCTCCGGTGCTGCTGCTGCATGGCTACAGTGCGAGCGGCACGACGTTCACCCACAAAACCCTGAAAATGCCGTTTGCCAAAATGCTCCACAACCAGGGCTACGACGTATGGGTGCTGGATATGCGAACCAGCTGCGCGATGGACAGCGCACAATATCCATGGTCATTCGAGGACGTGGCCAAAAAAGATATTCCGGAAGCCATCGAGCATATCGTCACCATCACCGGGTTTGAAAAAATCAATGTGGTCGCCCACTGCATGGGAGCCGCGATGTTCTCCATGGCTGTGCTTGGCCCATGGAACACCGGACTCCACAATCACATAAAGAGCGCTGTGTTGTCACAAGTGCCACCGGTCATTCGCCTGCGTGAAGCAGGTCGCTTTCGCGCTTTTCTCAGCGCTTATCTCAAGACATTCCTGCCACAGACCGAGTATCAGTTGCAGGCGAGCGCCGAGCCTTCAGCGACCGAAAATATCGCTGACTTCATTCTCAGCACATTGCCCTACCCGGATGCTGAACAAACCATTGAGGAGACTCGCGCCTACCGCAATGTCGACTACCAGAAAACCCGTCGACGACTCGATTTGTTGTACACCCGAACCTTTCATATCGAAAACGTTTCACCACAGACGCTGGCACACATTGACGATCTGTTCGGGCCACTCAATCTGCAGACAATTTCCCAGTCCATCCACTTCGCACGACAGGGCTGGGTTACCGACAGAATTGGCAAGGACCTGCAGCCCGACATCACCATCGCCCAGTCACTTGAAAACCAATGGACTTTCCCGACCTATGCTTTCATCGGTAAGGAGAACAGTTTGTTCGAGCCCGGTGCACTGCGCGAGTTCGAACAGATATTTCAGCGCCAGAACATGAAAAGCACATTGACGATCGCCGACCCCGTCGACGGTTATGGACATCAGGATGTCTTCATGGCCGACAACGCGCGGGAAATGGTGTTCGAGGATCTCTTGTCGTGGCTTGATAGTCAGCAAGGCAGAACGCAACCTCAAGCCTCGTTTTACCGGCCCGATACTCAGCCGGTCTGCTACCGCATCAAGGGTATTGCAATGCGCTGCGAAGACTACCTGACGATTCGTATCAATCAACAGGATCTCTACAACGCGCGTCTGTATCGTGCACCAACCCGGCTGGGCGTCTGGACAAATGCAGCCAGCCCTATGCTCGATACCTTTACGCTTGCGGATTATCAGGCAGAGTTAAATCAGCCCAACAGCTGGCTCTATGCAATTGACACCACGCATTTAAGCCTCGACAAAAACGATGACTACGTCATTGAACTTAGCCGCGCAGATCACCCCCGTCTGTTCTGCGCCAATGGATTGCGGTTTTTCTTCGAGAGTGAATTTCCGATTCATCGCTCAGCGGAAATCACCGAATTGCCGGCACACGACGCAGGGACAAACGCATGAACAAGCACGCGCGATACCTTGCCATCGGTAGCTGTCAGCTGCCAACCAGTATCATGGATCGCGACTACGGCCTGCACAACTGGCACAAACTGCGCGATGCCGAAACCGGGCACCAGATCGATGCGCTGCTCCTGCTCGGTGACCAGGTCTATAGCGACCCCAGCGCGGGTTTATGGGATTCGAAGTTTTTGTGGGAGGCCTACGGCGAGCCTTACGGCAGGTTACTGCGATTTATCGACAATACCGGTTTGTCACTACCGGTGATTTCCGTACCGGATGATCATGAAATAATCGAGGGCTGGGAACCGGTATGCGATGAATCCGCAGAAGCTGATTTTGCTGAACGCAACGCGCGATTTGAGCTTGGCATGCACAATTACCTCGATGCACGATTGCATGATCACGACAAACAAACCCAGCAACACCTGGCTGAAGGTTTTAGCGCAAAAGCCGGCACCACCTACAACCGCCAGGCCAATCGACATCTCCATCACGAGCGCACCGTGGCAGATCTGCCACTTTTCATTTGCAATACCCGAATGGAACGGCAACACCGCCATGCCGGCAACTGGAGCCGGGCAAATATAATGGGTGAAATACAGTTCAGCTCGTTGTGCCACTGGCTGAACAAACTGCCGGAACAACAGATAAAACTGGTCGCTTCACCAGCGGCGCTGCTGCCGCGCTACCTGCCTGCGATTGCCGATGGCAGCACGGCACACAACGCATATCCGTTTACCCCGGGTACGCTTAAAAGCGATAGCTGGGATGGTTTTCCAAACACCCTGCTGAGGTTGCTGGCATTCATCGTCGATCGCCAAATACACAATGTTGTCTTCCTGTCGGGCGATCTGCATTTCGCAAGCATTACACAGGCAACCATCAGTAACTCAGAGCATGAGGTCACGATTACCTCAGCCCATTGCTCTGCCCTGTATGCGCCCTATGCGCTAGCCAACGCCAGGCCGGCTCAGTTCAGGTTAGACGACACATTCAGCTTCAGGGGTGACCACTTCAGCCCGGCGCACGGCAGCGACCTGTACCGAGTGGAATCCAAGACCCACAAGGTGCGCACCGGTGACGGATTCTGCTATCTGGGCAACGCCGGCGACGGGTTGCTCGACATCACATTCACTCGCCACAGTGCCCGAATGGAAGGTTGCGAGCGTTACCAATTCGACCCGTCTGGCGTACGCCCGATAGACCACAGTTCTACATGAATCAGGCGGCCGCACGCATCTCATTCTTGGGTAGAATGATCGAAAAACAGGTACCCACTCCCAACTCACTGCTGACAGTGATCTCACCGGCGTGTTCCTCGATGATCCCGTGAGATATCGACAGACCGAGTCCGGTTCCCTCGCCTACCGGCTTGGTTGTAAAGAAAGGATTAAAGATATCCTTGATAGTCTCTGCCGACATCCCGGCGCCCGTGTCCTGAAAATCTACCTGAATGACATCTTTCAGATTTCTGGCAGAGATCTTAATACTGCCCGTCCCCTCCATCGCCTGGCCGGCATTTACGATAAGATTAAGAAAGACCTGCGACAACTTGCCTGGATACCCCCTGATTTCAGGTAGATCATCAAAATCTTCCACGACTTCCATATTGAACTTAATTTGATTATGCGCCAGTTTTAGTGTGTTTCTGATGCAGGCGATCAAGTCGACTGGCTCCATCTCACCGGCATCCGACCGGGCAAATGCCTTCAGACCCGCGACAATCGATTTTACCCGTTGAATTCCATCGATCGTCTCGCTAAGTAAATCGCCACAATCCTCAAACAAAAATTCAACATCCGCTTCCTCAACAAATTCTTTCAGCGCCCCGGTGGCCTCAGCGCTTTGAGCGGGGGACTCTGCGAGCAACAGTGCACCTACGTGCTGATGATATTGCCGAAACTGGTCGACGGCATGCGCCAGAGAATTCACGTTACTGAAAACAAACGCCAGCGGGTTATTAATTTCATGCGCGACACCCGCTGACATCGTACCCAGCGACGCCAGTTTTTCAGACTGAACCAATTGCTTCTGCTGGCGCTTCACTTCCTCCATTGCCGCACCGAGCTGGTCGTGTGACTCCTGCAATGTCTGGTAAGACATAAACAACTCTCTGGATTTATCCTCAAGCAGCTGTTCGGCCTTCGCGCGCCGCGCGCGCTCCCTGGTCAGTGCACGCTGGACTACCGCGGGATCGGGATCGCTCATGCGACAAACTTTAGGTGAAGCCGACAAGCGTCTGCACCATCGTGCATGCATTCGCTGTGATCCAGGGTATACTCGGTTTCAAAGTGCTCTGCCGCGCCAGCTACCAGGCCTTCTGCCAGCATGCACATTTTTCTCGGCGAAGAGTAGATCATCGTCAGTTCCGAGTCGTTCTCGTCGACATACTCGAACTGCGGCAAACCGGCACCCGGGTGTAATTTTCTCACCTCAACGTGGATTACCTGATCAACCGAGAGCAGAAAGTCTTTCAGGGTCATATCTGGTTTGAAAAACCCGGGGTTCGTTTTATGGAAGCGCGGAAACATGAATTTTCCAAACGAGCGGATAAGTTCATTAACCGGGATGCCCGATTTTTCATGCGCTGCCACCACCAGCGATACCAGTTGTTCGTCGGTATAGGTTTCGGTTGAAACGAATACGCCGTCCTGGCCCGTTGCGTCAAGCAGGGATTCCCAGACCTCCAGACCAAACTCCTGTTCTACCATTTCCTCGAGGAGATTAAATACGACACCCTTCATCCTTTGTTTCCCGTTGCGCCGAAATCCTTTCGACTATTACACCGGGATAGCGGCCACAGACCTGTGGCCTTTACGTAGCAGATTGACAATGCGTCACCGTCAATTTCCGGACAGAGACCAGGGAAAAAGTGCCAAACTCGTTACTATACCTGGCTTCATCAAGTACCACAGATTAAAGCCGATAAATTCAGCAATTCTGCCCTGAGTCCACTGCACTCTCTAATCCACTGACAGGACGTCGTTTTGGATAAAGTTCTACTGCTGGTCGACGACGAGCCATCTATCCTGAAAGCCCTAAGTCGGCTGTTCTACAGGACCTCCTATAAAGTCTTAACCGCCAACACCGGGTATGAGGCGCTCGATATTATTCGCGAGCAACCAGTCGCGGTACTTGTCTCCGACTACTCCATGCCACATATCACTGGCGCCGAACTGCTCGCGCTCGCACGGGCTATTCGCCCCGAGATGTACACCATAGTACTGAGCGGCAACAACGATCAGCAGTCAGTGATCAATTCGATCAACGATGGCGGCGCCGCAAAGTACATTTCCAAACCCTGGGATGATGAAAAACTACTGGCCACTGTTGCTGAAGGTTTTCAGCACTGGGCCGATCAACGATTTTGCGAAAAAATACCCGGGTTTCTCAATCGAAAGCATTTCCTTGAATCGCTTACCACTGCCGTGTGCAATCCCTATCTCAATGACTATCTGCTGGTCTACCTGCAACTGTGCGACAGCAATGCCATAAAGCAGATTATCGGCATTGCCGATGAGGCAGTGTTCTTCCGCCAGCTTATCGAAAATCGCGACCACGCGATTGACCCGGCTTTTACCCTCGGGATGATCAACGACACGACGATCGCTGCATTCTGCAAGCTCGCAGACTTCAACAAACAACCTGACGCCACGATCGAACAGCTGCTGTCGGGGTTCCCTGAATCAATCGAATTCCGAAACCTCGATGTTCCGATCAGTTTCTCTGTTGGCTACACAGTATCCAGCGCAACCTTTCACACACCTGACGCATTGGCAAACGCGGCCCTGGCGGCAGTCAACCAGGCGGCATCGAGTCACTCAGCAAGGTTTGTGCAGTTCGAGCGAAGTATGCAGTTTCGGCACAACAAGGACAGAGCAATAAAATCCGCGTTGCCCGGCGCATTGTCCCGTAACGAACTATCGCTGGTTTACCAGCCAAAGATCCGGCTTGCCGACAACTCCCTTTGCGGTGCCGAAGCACTGCTGCGCTGGCACAATCCGGCATTGGGTTCCATCTCACCGGTGACGTTTATACCAGTGGCAGAGCAACTGGGCGCGATTAACCCGATCGGTGAATGGGTCATGAAAACTGCTGCACAGCAATGGTTTGCCCGGGATGGCGCGAGTAATAGTCAGGCTCGAATCTCAGTCAATGTGTCGTCCATTCAATTATCTGCCCGAAATTTCGTCAACCAGGTGGCATCGACGATCTCCGGCAGCGCAATTTCAGCGGAGCAGTTTGAGCTGGAACTAACCGAAACACAGATGATGCGCAGTATTGAGGACAATATCATTCTACTTCGTGAGCTTCGCGAGCTTGGCGTAAAAGTGTCGATTGATGATTTTGGCACTGGTTACTCTTCGCTGAACTATCTGAACAGGCTACCACTGGATATCCTGAAGATAGACCGATCGTTTATCCAGCCGATGTGCAGTCAGCAAAGCAGCGCCAATCTTGTCCGCAACCTTATTCGTCTCGGCGTCGACCTCGGGCTGGAACTGGTCGCCGAGGGTGTTGAAACACTGGATCAACTTGAAATGTTACGCGCTCTGGGCTGCGATGTGGTACAGGGCTACTACTATAGCAAGCCACTTTCCCTTGCCAATTTCGAGCGCTTCGAGTGCGCTCACAATCACCCCGACAACTATCAAAGTACTGGCTGAACATCAAACCGATTCGTTCGCCAATACCAATACGATCCCGCCGGTTCTACAGTTACCTGTTGAATACTATCGCCAGGGGACAAAGAAGAGCCGTTCGCGCTAAGACAAGTCTTCAACCAACAGAGATGCTGACACCTGGCATCTCTGTTGGAGGGAGAATTCGCTGCTTACTCAGGAGGTAACAATCTTCAGCAGCCTGGAATCCTGTGATTCGTCCTTTAACGCCTTGTACTTGGCGATGAAGGTTGCAGTGAGGACTTGCCCGGCACGCAGCATCAGCACATTCTCGCGAAGATATACGTCTTCCGCGAGTATCATACCCGCCTCGACATTATCAATGCTTAAGATTAGCTCCTTGCGCACTGACTGCGACTCTTCAAGATCCTTGTTTATCAGGACAAATTCATTGACTACCTTCTCATCGTAACGACGCCCTGCGTTGGAGTTGAGGTATCGAATGGCGGCTGCCGAGTCCATCGGCGTACCGAGCAAGGCACCCGATCGCAGGTCATCATATTCACTGACAACAAACAGGATGCGAGCCTCGATGGGAATGTCTTCACCTGATAGTTTGTCCGGATAACCGCCACCGCCAACCTGTTCATGATGCGAGCGAATAATGGACGCCGCTTTGCTGAGCGGGCCCAAAGCCATTAACAGCGCCTCGCCGTTGGTACAGTGTTGCTGGTAAAGCGTTTTTTGATCGGGCTCCATTTTTTCATAGGGGGTCATGATCAAATCATCAGGCAGGCCTATCTTGCCGATGTTGTGCAGTTGGGCAGCATACTGCAGGTCTTTTCGCTGCGTGTCATCAAGCCCCAGATTTTTGGCTACAGCGTCTGCCTGCTCAACCACATGGCCAGACCGCCCCTGCGCATCTCCTTCACGCAGATCGATGATTCGGGCGAAAACGGCAATGGAATCATCGTAAGCACTTTCAATCACCTGACGGGACTTTTCAAGTTCGAGGGTTCGGGCCTTAACCTTGGCCTCGAGTGACTGATTGAGTGTCTGCAGCTCGTCATTCTGATGGCGGGTCAGCGATTCCAGCCTGTCGCGCTCGTCGCGAAGGAATTTGTTTTCCAGCCCGCGCTCGACACACATCAGCAGATCGGTGTCATCCCAGGGCTTGGTGATGTATCGAAAGATGCTGCCATTATTGATTGCCCCGATCGTGGATTCCATATCCGAATAACCGGTTAGCAGCATACGTACGGTGTGCGGCCACTTGCCGGCCACTTCGGCCAGAAACTGATGTCCATCCATCTCGGGCATGCGCATGTCCGAAATCACAACATCCACCTCGTTGTCTGCCAGATAGGCTAACCCTTCTGCCGCGCTGTTGGCCGTATGCACTTTATGGCCCGAGCGTCGGAACACCCGTTTGAGCGACATCAGGATTTGAGCTTCGTCATCAACGCACAGAATGCGCCCTTTCAGTGGCGCATCATCGCTCGTGGTGTCTGGAGCGGATTCTTCGATGTCAATTTTTTGAGCTTGCATTGATTGGTAACATCCGTTTTGAGGGGGGCTCGTCCGTGAAAATCGGCAGCGAATGGAAGCCTCACTGTCGCCCGAGATATCGGCCCGTTGGGTCCGCCCTTGATGTAAATCAGTACAGTCCCCGGGCTGCGAGGGCGGCTGCGCCGAATATTGATATTGTGAAAAAATTCAAAAAACAATTTGCTCGCCGCTACTCCCCGAAGGAATCACTGGAAATGGAATTCTATGAAACTCCGACTAGCGTTAGTCCTTGTTACTGCCCTGCTCACCAGTATGCAAGCTCAGGCCCGTGAGTACACCTTTGGCATCGTGCCACAGCAGTCCTCGGCAAAAATTGCCCGGCTCTGGGGCCCCATCCTCGCCAACCTTCATGAAACCACCGGCATAAAACTCAAGCTGGTAACGGCCAGGGATATACCCACGTTTGAGCAACGGCTGACCACCGGTGAATACGATTTTGCCTACATGAATCCGTATCATTTCACCGTGTACAGCAACTCGCCCGGCTATGTTGCCATCGCGCGCCAAAGGGACAAATCAATACGTGGCATTATGGTTGTGCGCAAGGATAGTCCGCTCACTACGCTTGAAGAACTCGCAGAGGCCACGCTGGCCTTTCCGTCTCCCGCCGCATTCGCCGCTTCGATTCTCACCCGTGCAGAATTCTACTCCCGTGACATCGCATTCACGCCGCGCTATGTGTCGTCACACGATTCTGTCTATCTGGCGGTCGCTCGTGGACTGGTGCCAGCCGGTGGTGGCGTAATGCGAACATTCAATAACACCGATCCGGCTGTTCGCGAACAATTGCGAATTTTCTGGAAAACGCCCAGTTACACACCGCATGCGTTCGCCGCTCACCCCGGTGTGCCGCAGCAGGATCGCCAGAAACTGCAGCAGGCGTTGGCAGAGCTCGACACCACTGAAGCTGGCCGCGCATTGCTCGCGGCAATCAATTTCAAGGGCATTCAAATTGCCGACAACGAAAACTGGAATGATGTCAGAGCACTCGAATTGACCGAGCTCGACGATTAGTTGCGCCGACGCTCGTCCGACACGCTACAATTTTTCCACGCTGATGCCGACTAACGCCACGCCCGGCGAATTCACTGCCATGGCCAATGTTGATTCGAATCATCGCCTGATCGGGATTGCCATCGCATTGCGAACCTGCGGTCGAGACGTGCTCGCCGCTCTCACGCGACGCAAACAACCGGGATACAAGCACCCGTTCGACAACCACACCGGCGCGAATTCCAACGCCGTGTCCGGCACAGCGTAAACTCAACATGACACTTCGTTTTAAAACGGTAATCGGCGTTGCGCTCATAGAGGCGTTTCTGCTCGCCCTGCTCATCGTGACAGTCGTCAAATACCAGCACGACACCGCCGAGGAGGCGCTGCAGAAAAGGGCGACAACAACAACCAAGCTATTCGCCAGTATGACCAAAGATCCGGTGCTGTCGCTCGATCTGGCCACCCTTGAGGCTTTCAGCCACGAGCTGCTGGACAATCCGGATCTGGTCTATGTACGAGTACTGGATGCCAACGGCCAGGTCTACTCGGCTGACGGCGACGCCGCGGCATTGAGTCGCCCGTTTAAAGAAGATTTAACCCTGGACGAAGCCACCGATGACATCTTTGATACCGCTGCGAATATTGTTGAAGCGGGGATTGTCTATGGTCGCGTAGAAATAGGCTTCAGCACTGGCAGTATCTCTGAAGTCATTTCCGATACACGCAGCATGAGCATCAGCATTGCCGCCATCGAAATGTTGCTGGTGGCACTTTTTTCCTTTCTGTTGGGAACCTACCTCACCAAACAGCTCAAGGTACTGCGCCGATCGGCAAAAAAGATCTCCGAGGGCGACTACACCGGGCAGATAAGCATTAATACCCGAGACGAGGTCGCCGACGTTGCCAATGCATTCAACCGTATGTCTTCAGCACTGCTGGAGTCGCAGCTGGCGCGTGATAAATTCGAACAGGAACTCGTTGAACTCAACCATACCCTCGAGCAACGGGTCGAGCGTCGAACGGAAAAGATTAACAAGCAGATCGTCGAACTACAACACGCCAACACGCGCATTGAAGAGACTCAGGCCCAGCTGGTTCAATCCGAAAAACTGGCCTCCGTGGGGCAACTGGCGGCAGGGGTCGCGCACGAGATCAACAACCCGATCGGCTTCGTCAGAAGTAATCTGGGTAGTCTGTCCGACTATTTGAAACTCTATCAACAGCTGATCGAGCATTATCAGACACTCGAACAGCAACCTGCTGAAAAACACGCCGCAACACTCAATGAAATCAAATCGTTTGAGGAGGCGGAGGATCTGGAATTTGTTCATGAAGATTCCCTCGCGCTGCTGAAAGACTGCATTGATGGCACAACACGGGTCCGCGACATCGTTCAGGGGCTGCGCGATTTCTCAAGCGTCAGTGGCGAGGGCAAAGAACCCTGCAAAATAAATGAGTGTGTACAGGCGACGCTGCAAATGGTCAGCAACGGTGTGCCGGCAGGCTGCGAGATCAGCACCGATCTCTCGGAACTCGCCGAGGTGTCGGGCAATCGTGCCGAACTCAACCAGGTATTGGTCAATCTGGTGATGAATGCCGCCCATGCCATTGGGGAAAAAGGCAAACTTAAAGTACAGACACTGCAGGTTGGTGACTACATTGAGATTGCGATCAGCGATACCGGAACAGGTATCGACAGCGCTATCCTGGATAAACTATTCGATCCGTTCTTCACTACCAAGCCGGTTGGTCAGGGCACCGGACTCGGGCTCGCCATCTCCTACGGGATCATTCGCGATCACGGGGGCGACATCTCAATCGAGAGTGAACTGGGTGTCGGCACTACTGTGACGGTCAGCTTGCCAATCGCCGACAGGCAGACCACCAGCAAAGCAGCGTAGCCTCACATGAATAAGCGGGCCACAGACTGGTCACGGTACGCCTGTTTTCAGGCTACACTCGCAGCGGCCTAACACTCCGCTATCGAACCGCTGCAAATCGTCGCCAATGCAACAGATAAAAACCGCCTTCACCGAGCGTTTTGAGATCGATCATCCGATCATGCTGGCACCGATGGATAAGGTGTCCGGCGGTCGCCTGGCGGCAGCGGTCACCCGCGCCGGCGGGCTTGGCGTGATCGGTGGTGGCTACGGTGATGAGCAATGGCTGCGCGATGCCATGGCACAAGCGGGCAATCATCCGGTCGGGATTGGCTTCATCACCTGGAGCGTGCAACAACAACCACTACTGATAGATCTCGCGCTGAGCACATCGCCTGTGATGTTGATGGTGTCATTTGGTGACGCCACAGACCTGGTTGAGAGGGCGCATCGTGCCAACGTAGCCTGTTGCTGGCAAGTGCATCGTCTGGAGCAGGCACGTCAGGCGATCGAGGCCGGCGCCGATGTTATCGTCGTACAGGGGCAGGAGGCCGGAGGGCACGGCATGGATCGCGGGCTCATTTCACTGCTGCCCGCGGTTCGCGACCTCGCAGGCCCGAGCCAGATACTGTTGGCCGCCGGCGGTATAGCCGACGGGCGCGGCCTGGCGGCCGCCCTCATGCTGGGTGCAGACGGCATCATGATGGGCACACGGTTCTGGGCGAGCGTTGAGGCCGACGGACTCGATTCGGCCAAGCATCAACTGCTCGCCACCCGTGGCGATCAAACAATCAGAACGAAAGTCTTCGACATTGCCAGAAATACCGCCTGGCCCACGCATTTCACCGGAAGGGTCGCAAGCAATGCGTTTTCCGATCAATGGCACGGCAATCTTGACCAGTTAAAAGCAAACGCCAGTGCACAACAGCAGCGCTACCGCGAAAGCGACGACGAGGATTATCGCACCCGGGTGCTGATCGCCGGCGAGGCAACCGACATGATTCACTCGATTGAACCGGCCGCGGTAATCGTTGAATCGATCGCCTGTGAGGCTGCGGCTCTGCTAAACGGAGCTAACAGATTTTGCGTCGATTGATTGGCCGGAACAACCAAAGATCGGCCGTTCAACTTGCGCGCCAGCTGGTCGGTGAAGGCCGCCTGCGAAAATCATCGGGGTTTGGATATCCCGGTTCGTGTCAAGAGGGAATTTTACCGATTGCGGTACTGCCATCAGCAGGCGTATAACTAGTATTGCCTCAGAGACACACCGCATTTCTATGAAAGTTATCAGCTGGAATATTCAGGCTGCCAAAGGTGTCGACGAAGTTACCGACGTCGAACGAATAGTCCGGATAACCAAAGCGATGGGAGACGCTGACGTTATCTGTTTTCAGGAAGTGATGGATTGCGTCGTCGACGGCAAAACGATCAGTCAGTCGCAAGCGCTGGCACAACATTTCCCGCAGTATCAACCGTTCTTCGGCACGGCGATCGATCGACTGCAAAGCAACGGCCGCCTGCAATTTGGCAATTTGATGCTGTCGCGGCTTCCGGTATTGCAGCACAGCGCGCATCGTTTGCCACAACCCGCGCACCCGGGCAGCCTGTGCATGCCACGCCAGGCGACCGAGGCGCTGGTACAAACCACCACGGGTATCTGCCGCATCGTCACAACCCACCTTGAATACTTCGCCACTTTACAGCGCAGTGCGCAGGTCGCCTACCTGCGCGACTGGCACGCACAAACACTCGATCGTTTCAGGCAACCCGGCGCTACAGGCGGTGAGTTGCAGTTCAAGTCACTGCCGGAAACCGAATGGTCAATCTATTGCGGTGATTTCAATATGGGCGTGGATTCGGCCGACTACCAGATCCTCACCGAGGCCGAGCCTGGCGACACCGCCCTGCACGATTGCTGGCCACTGGCCCATCGCGATAAGCCACACGCACCGACCTGCGGCATATTTGATCTCCAGCAATGGCCGGAGGGTGCTCACTGCCGAGATTTTTTCTTCGCATCCGGCGCTATCGCCGATCGCGTATCGGGACTGGCAGTCAATGTCGATACCAACGCATCCGACCATCAACCACTGATGCTCACCGTTAATACCGACTAGCGGCGCACTAGCGAATACCCGCACGCATAAAGCTTTGCACGAACTGACGCTGAAAGAGCAGAAATGCGATGAGCAGCGGACCCGATGTCATTAGCGTTGCCGCATTGATCACCGACCACTCGAGCCCCGCATCGATTGCCGAGAAAACACTCAAGCCTACCGTTACCGGACGCGTTTCAACCGAGTTGGTAATGATCAACGGCCAGAGGAAGTTGTTCCAGTGGTGGCTGACAGAAACCAGACCGTAGGCAAGGTAGGTCGGCTTGGCCAGCGGAATATACACACGCCACAGCAAGCCTAAAAACGAACTGCCCTCTACCCTTGCCGCCTCATCGAGCTCGCGAGGAATGGACATAAAGGTTTGGCGCAATAAAAAGATACCAAAGCCCGACGCAATATAGGGCAAGCCGATCGCCACAATCGTATCCACCAGGCCCAGCGCGCGAATCGTTTTGTAGTTTTCAACGATCAGAATATCCGGCATTACCAACAGTTGCAGCAACACCAGCGTGAAGAGAATCGATCGACCGGGAAATCGAAAACGCGCAAAGGCGAACGCCGCCAGCGTGCACAGCACAAACTGGCAAATCAGAATCATGGTGACCAGCATCACCGTGTTGACGAAGTAGCGGGCGAAGGGTGCGGCTGCCCAGGCTTTGGCGAAGTTATCGAGCGTCAGGGGGGCGGTTAAATCAAACCGGGTCTCGTAGGCTGCCGGGTGAAACGCTGTCCACACGGCATAGAGAAGCGGCAGCGCCCACAAAAAGGCGAGCAGCCACATCGCAAACGTATTGAGCGCCGTATCAAAATCCCACCACCGTCGCGCTGCTCTCATTGATAATGCACTTTGCGATCAAACAGAAAAAACTGGCCGATGGCCAGTATCGACAGCAACACCAGCATCACGACGGTAAGTGTTGCGGCATAACCGGTTTGCCAGTATTGAAAGGCTGTCTCGTAGATGTAGTACAACAACAGGCTGCTGGCGTTGTCCGGCCCGCCCTCGGTCATCACAAAGATATGATCCACCAGCCGGAACGAATTGATGACCGCATTCACCGATACAAACAACGTTGTGGGCATCAATAGTGGCAACAGCACGCGGCGCAGATAGTAACCCCTGCTCGCGCCCTCAATATCGGCTGCTTCGCGCAATACCGGCGGAATCGACTGCAACGCAGCGAGATAGAAGATCATGAAAAAACCCGCCTCTTTCCAGATCGCGACCACAATCACCGCCGCCAGTACGGAATCCGGATTGCCAAGCAGATTAATGGCGGGCAATCCGAACAAACCGCTGCGCAGTTGATCGATCAGCCCGAAGCCCGGGGTGTAGAAAAACATCCAGATGTTCGCCACTGCAATCAGCGGCAATACCGTGGGGGCGAAAAAAGCGACGCGCGACAGCGTCCTGCCGCGCAGATGGCTGTTAACCCACAGCGCCATCAGCAGTGCCAGCCCGATCGAGATTGGAATGGTCCCCACCGCGAACCAGAAGTTGTTGCCCAGCACTTTCCAGAATACATCGTCACTCAACATGGTCTGGTAATTTTCCAGCCCGATGAATTTTGCCTCGCGCTTGCCGCGAGGTGTTGAGTAAAAACTACTGATGACGGTTTTCACTGCAGGGTAATGGGTAAAGGCAAATAAAAATACCAGCGCCGGGCTGAGGAACAGCCAGCCGTATACCCATTCTCGTCTGTGCATCATGGCGATTTGCTCAGTGCCGTGGAGCGGCAACCGCCGCACCACGCATACACTGGTTTAGCGATAGTCCTTCAGAATCGCATCGGCTTTTTTCTGTGCTTCGGCCAGTGCTTCTTCTGCTGACTTGGCGCCGGTGATTGCCGCTGCCAGTGCATCATTGAACACAGCTGTGACGCGCTGGTTTTCGTAGGTAGACAGTTCCGCTACAGCGAATTCCAGCTGATCACGTGCCACCAGTGCTGGCGGGAAGTCAGTGGTGTAGGCCTTCATGGTATCGGTCTCCCAGGTATCGGCGCGCGGTGCGACGTAACCGGTGGCGATTGTCCACTTGGCTGATTGCTCGGGTTCAGTAATCCATTTTACAAATTCAAAGGCGGCGGCTTTTTGCTCGTCGCTGGCCTCTTCGAAGATGTAGAAATTACCGCCACCTGTCGGCGCGCCACGGCGCTTGTTGGCCGGCAGCAGCCCAACGCCAAAATCAAACGGTGCATTGGCGCGCACATTGGTAAGGTTACCGGTGGAGGTCCACATCATTGCTGTCTGGCCTTCAAAGAATGCTTTGGGTGTTGCACCCCACTCGATGATGCCCGGCGCCATGACTTCGTGCTTTTGGCTGAGGTCAACGAGATACTGCAGCGCTTCAACAACTTTCGGATCGTCGAAGTAGGTCTGGTTGCCATCGCTGTTGGCAAGCGTGACGTCATTCTGGGTCGTCAGGCCCTGAAACAGCCAGTATGGAAAGCCGGAAGACGGAATTCGAACACCCCATCGCGACACATTGCCGCTGTCGTCTTTCTTAACCAGTTTCTTGCCCATCTCGATGGTTTCCTGCCAGTTGGCGGGCGGTGCTTCGGGATCGAGACCTGCCTCGGCGAAAGCTTCCTTATTCCAGTAAAGTACCGGCGTGGAACGCTGAAACGGAATACCGTATGTCTTGCCACCGGTTTGGCTGTTTTCCATGAAGGCGGGATAAAACGACGCCAGCCAGGCTTTGTCTTCATCGGTTTTGATCAGTTCATCGAACGGCATAATGATGCCTTCGTCGATCAGTGTGAACATATCCACGGAGAGAATGACAGATAGTTGCGGCGGCTTGCCACCGCGCGCGGCAGTCAGCGCTTTGGTGACGGTATCTTTGTAGGAGCCGGCGTAGACGGCGTCGATATTGACATCGCTGTTTGCCGCGACGTATTCATCGGTCAAGGCCTGAATGGTATCCGCAGCCTTGCCACCCACAGCGACCGGAAAATAAAACTCCAGATCCACAGCGGCGGCGCTGGTAGCGACGCCGAATAGCAACGCGGATGTTGCGACTGCATTCCTGACTGACAGCATTCTCATCTTTGTTTCCCTCGTTTTAACAATGCAACACTCGGTTGCGTAAGCGCGCTGGTCTGCAATGGCGTGGATATTATGTCCGCCGCCGTCCGGACCGGCGCATTCAATCTGGCTGTCCGACCAACCCCGCCAGCGCATCGACCAGTTCTGCAGGGGCCTCCACACGGCGCCCGCGATCAGATGTTTCAAAAAAGTGCATGGCTTGCGGCGCCCATTGAAGCCGAACCTGCTGCCCTGTCTGGACTTGATGTGCACCACTCAGGCGTGCGAGTAAACGTTGTTCGCCAACCCCGCACTCAACCAGTAAATCGGCGCCAAGATATTCGATATGTTCCACCACCGCCGGCAATCCGGTGTGACCGACAGTGATGTTCTCCGGGCGAACGCCCAGTGTCAGTGACGCGCCTGAACCACTTGCCGTTAATGCGTTGGCGGCGATGAGGTTCATCGGTGGCGTGCCGATGAATCCGGCGACAAACCGGGTGGCGGGTTGTTCGTAAATCCGGCGTGGTGAGCCAGCTTGCTCGATGCGCCCGTGACGCATGACGACCACTTGATCGGCCATGGTGATTGCCTCGGCCTGATCGTGCGTCACGTAGACCATCGAGAACCCGAGCTTTTGCTGCATTTCGCGAATTTCAGTACGCATGGAGTTGCGCAATTTCGCATCGAGATTCGACAGCGGTTCATCCATCAGACAAACGGGTTTCTCGGCAATGATCGCCCGCCCGAGCGCCACCCGCTGCTGCTGCCCACCGGACAACTGCGCCGGTTTGCGGTGCAGATAATCGCTCAGGCCAAGCATTTCAGCCGTTTTTGCAAGCCGCTCGGCCTGTTCCGATTTGCCGATTCGCCGCACCTTCAGCCCGAACAGAATATTCTCTGCAACATCAAGGTGCGGGAACAGCGCATAGGATTGAAACACCATCGCCAGATCGCGTTTGACCGGTGGCTCGTAAGTAACATCCCGGCCTCCAATGGTGACCGCACCGCTATCGGCAAATTCGAGCCCGGCAATGATTCGCAGTGTGGTGGATTTGCCACAACCGGACGGGCCGAGCAATACGGTGAAGGTACCAGCGGGTATTTCGAGGCTGACCTGATCGACAGCGGTGACGCCGTCCCATGCCTTCGAGACGTCGCTGACCGCAATAGTTTGCCCTTTGCTGGTGATTTCCTGCATGCCGGGTATGGTACAGGTTTAGCCGGGAGAAGTTAGACCGATCGCGGCTTGAGTATCCCGTTCACGTGTGATAGTGCAAGCGCTTACAAAAAGTTCCGGATCGATGCGATTCCATCGGCGAGTGCGATCGAACGCATGGAGTGATCGGTAAACAAATGCACGCAGGCAGTCTGCGGCAGCAGCGCGTGATAGGTGTTGATATGCTGCGGCTCGTTGTCGAAGGCTGCGACAATTTTTTCACGCTCGCCCAACGCCTGTGCACAGTCGCGCTTGAAATCATCGTCGGAGGAGTCAGCCAGGGGCTTCATTGTCAATTCGATTCGAGGCCCCTGCGGCAGAGGCACGCCCAACCGGGCAAAGCAGGCAAGCGTCCCCTCGCGCATATTCTCCGGCCGCCCGGTGAGGTATACCACTCTGGCCCCGCCATCCAGCGCGCGCGTTACGAACGCGGACGCGCCGGGTGTTAACTCATCGTGCGCGCAATATTCGCTGGAAAAGAAACGCTCGCCCCAGAAGTTGTCGTAGTCGTCGTGATGTTTCGCAATCTGATCTGCAGACAAACCGATATTGGCCATCGCACGCCGGGCGTCCCAGTCCTGCCAGTGCCGGGCGTGAGCATTTGTCAGTATCGGTAAACCGGCACGCTCGCCATATTCGCGCATGATCAGGGCGTTGCGGGGGCCATTGTCGAGCAAGGTTGAATCGAGATCGAACACCATCGTACCGCATTCGCTATGCTGCAGAATGGTCGCCAGCAATTGACTGCCACAAGCGCGGGTCAGTGGCCGTGCGCCACAATGCGGATCGACAACGCCCGCTTCATATTCGGCGCGGCTCAGATCGGGAGGGTAGCTTTCAGTCAAGGGCTGGTCTCGTTGAATGAGCTTGAGCACTACCGTTCAACTCACCTTCCACTAACAGGATATCGGGCGGATCGAGTAGCGTCGCAAACGGATATTCACCATTGTAGAGGAAGTCGGCAAAGCGGATTCGCGCCACCACCTGATGCTGAAACAAGTTAACGCAGACATGCCGGGTTGCCGCAGATGACAACTCGCCGGCCACATACGCAAAGCCGCGCAGGCGCGCATGTTCGTGTGCCGCCTCGCGCATTCGCCGATAGATACCCTGTCCGGTGGCCCCCGGACTGACAACGGCCATGTCGATCAACATCGTTTGCCCCGGCACAAGAGACCGATGCTCGCGGTAAGCACGATCGAGTTGCTCAAGCAGCACCATGAGCGGTTTCATTTTAAGGCCAGTGCTGCCGTTCTGGTGGCCCGTTGCCGGTGCGGTCACGCAATAGTCCGCCGCGACAATGCAGCCGAGTAGGTTTTGACGTTCGTCCAGCGCGATATAACTATGCCCCTGCTCCACCATATGCTGGTATGTGGGCGCGAGGTGGGCTCGATACTCTGCCAGCTCGATATTCAATGCCCGATGTGGCTGGCTGCGGATGGCAAATTCCCGCGTCACCAATTCAAATGCTCGTGCGCTGTTGCCCTCGTCCAGCGGGGCGATTCTGATCATAAAAGGTATTGTACCCCACCAATCAAACGGCAAGCTTTCGAGCGATTAACTCACAAGGTATCCATCTTGCGCAGTCACACGACAACGCCGGCAGGCGAGTCGTTAATATTGACTCCATGTATGCCTGTGCCGGTTCCTTCTAACAGCGTTGCGCAATTACAATGCGCCACCCGAAACGAATAGACCCCCTTGCCCCAATATTCCCGACAATGGCGCCTCGATGGCACCCACACCACGCTGCTGCTGGCAGCCCGTGACAATGCTTGCCCCGTACTTGTCTGGCTGGGTGAATCCCTGCCTGCAAATCTCGATCTGGCCGCCCTTGCACAAATCACCGATTTGCCGCTTGGCATGGCCAAGGCCGACGAGGCAATCGCGTTGTCGTTGTTTCCACAGGAGGCACACGGCCTCGATGCACCGCCGGCATTGCAGGCACATCGCGAGGGCAGCGGTTTTGCCCATGATCTGACAACCCGGGATGTTACCTGCAGCGAACAGACTATCGTCATTGAACTGGGCGACGAGCGCGCAGGCATCGATGTTCAGATAACCATTACATTGGAGCCTGTCAGTGGTGTCGCCTCGATTGCCAGCCGTTTGCGCAACACCGCAGACGCTGCGCTCACCGTTAACTGGTTTGCCAGTGCGACGCTACCTTTGCCATCCACGTTTGATGAATGTCTGTACCTGCATGGTCGCTGGGGTCTGGAGTTTCAAACCTGCCGATCGACAATAGGCCCGCAGGGTCTGGTACTGGAAAACCGCCGCGGCCGAACCAGCCATGAACACTTCCCGGGCGTCGTTTGCGGCACTGGCGGATTCAACGAAACCGACGGTACTGTGCTGGCGGCGCATCTGGCGTGGAGCGGCAGCCATCACACCCGGGTTGCCCGGCTGGCAGACGGGCGCGCGTGCCTGCAGACCGGCATCGCCCTGCAACCCGGTGAGCTGGTGCTGGCCGGTGGCGAGGAATTTCAAACCCCCACGGTATACCTGTCGGCCGCACACGGCATGCGGCACGCATCCCGTGCACTTCACCAATACGCCCGCAGCCACATATTACCCGACTGGACACGAAGCCCCAGACCGGTGCACGCCAACAGCTGGGAGGCACTGTATTTTGATCACTCGATCGACAAACTGCACGAGCTGATCGATGCCGCGGCCCGCATCGGTGCCGAGCGATTCGTGCTCGACGACGGCTGGTTTCGCGGCCGCCGCTCCGACAACGCCGGGCTCGGCGACTGGACTGTCGACAGACAAATCTATCCGCAGGGACTGCATCCGGTGGTTGAGCGCGTGCGAGCCAACGGTATGCAGTTTGGTTTGTGGTTTGAACCCGAGATGGTCAACCCCGACAGCGATCTGTATCGGCAACACCCGGACTGGGTGCTACACGCACAACCCTACAACACTCCGCTGGCAAGAAATCAGCTGGCTTTGAATATGGATCTGCCCGAGGTGCAGGCCTACTTGTACGAGCACATCGAAAAGCTTGTCGCGGAATATTCGATTGACTACATCAAGTGGGACATGAATCGCGATCTGGTGCTTGCCGGTGATGGAACGACCAACAGAATGCATCGGCAGCCAACGGGATGTTATACATTAATGCAACAGCTCAACCGGCGTTTCCAGGATCTTGAAATAGAGTCTTGCGCATCGGGTGGTGCACGCGCGGACTGGGGCGTACTGCAACATACCGGCAGAGTCTGGACATCCGACTCCATAGACGCACTGGATCGCGCCAGCATACAACGTGGCTACAGCCTGTTCTGCCCGCCGGAAGTAATGGGTGCACACGTGGGCCACGAAAAGGCGCACTTAACCGGCCGCAGCCTCGATATTCACACTCGGGCTATCGTCGCGCTGCA
>CAKZSB010000321.1 GCA_937920585.1 uncultured Granulosicoccaceae bacterium
TGCATCGTACCCGCGACCGGCAGTATCGACGTCGAGATTGAAGGGGTGAGCTTTGCCGCGTTGGGCAATCGCGGTGTCGATGTGTGGGATGGTGAGCCCGAAGGTGTCTATGTGCCATCGGGTGCCAGAGTGACGATGGTCTGTGTCAGTGATGATACTGAAACTTTCATCGCCGGCGCAAAGTACGACAAAGTACTGGATCCGTTCGATGTGCGCGCCGATGCACTCGATCTGGTGCAGTACGGCTCCGACGATACAAAAACCCACCGCAAGATCAAACATATTCTGGGGCAGAAGCAACACGACAAAGTCGGGCGGTTGCTGGTTAGCGAATTGTTTACCGTGGGGCAGGGTGGCTGGTCCGGTTTTCCATCACACAAGCACGACACCGATCGCCTGCCCGACGAAACCCGCCACGACGAGACCTACAATTTTCGCTTCCGTCCGAACTATGGGTCCGGCGTGCAGATGCTGCAGCGAGTCGACAATGAGCCAGGCGATGCCTATCACATCGTCGATGGATCGACGATCTGCCTCGACAACGGCTATCACCCCTGCGCTGTGTTGCCCGGTTATGAAATGTACTATTTCACCATCCTTGGAGGCCTAAGCCAGCGTTCACTGGTGCAGTTCTTTCAGCCCACACACGCCGCACAGATCGAAACCATTCCCGGTATCAAGGACATGATCGCGAAGTTCAAATGACGGTTGCAACGCTAGCACAAGTACTGCAACCGGCACTGCGCGATGGCTATGCCGTGGCGGGTCTCGTTACACTGGGCTGGGAGGACATGCGTGCCTATGTGGCCGCGGCCGAACAGGAAAACGTGCCGGTGATTTTGCAGGCGGGGCCGAGCTGTCGCGAACACACGCCACTGCCGATCCTTGGAAAAATGTTTTTGCACCTGGCAGAAAATGCCAGTGTGCCGGTGGTCGCGCATCTGGATCACGGCTACACGTTTGAGGAATGCCAGATCGCACTCGACAGTGGGTTTACTTCACTGATGTTTGATGGCTCGCGCAAACCACTGGCCGAAAACATCGAGTTGACGGCAGCGGTTGCAGAACTTGCACATGCAGCTGGTATTTCATGTGAAGGTGAAATCGGTTTCGTTGGCTACTCCGACGGCGAGCAGTCAAACGGCACGGATCCCGAAGAGGCAGCACAATTCGCTCGGCAAACGCAGGTCGATGCAATGGCGATATCAGTTGGCAATGTACACTTGCAACAGAATCGAGAGGGTGGTCTGGATGAAGCGCGAATTGCAGCGATAGAGGCTGTAACCGATGTGCCCTTGGTGATTCACGGCGGCTCGGGCGTGCCGACAGAGCAGCGCACTCGATTGGCGCAGAACAGTGCGATTTGTAAATTTAATGTTGGTACTGAGTTGCGTATGGTGTTTGGGCGATCATTGCGCGAGGCAGTGAACAGTGATCCTGAGCAATTTGATCGGGTGAAAATTCTACAACAGACGCATGATCCAATGGTGCAGGCCGCAGGCGAGGTTTTGCAAGCGCTGCGCTGATCACCCCAAGGTGCGCGGGCGCTGTTGGCATAATCATTCTGGGAAGATCAAACAGAGACTAGAGTCCGACTCGCAAGCGTGGAGTCGGACTCATAGGTAGCATCAGGGGCAAATATCGAGATCTATGGGGCTTATTCCTGCGCGAGGCAAACCGACGTCGCCAAATTGGAAGTGGTTTTCGCGCAGTTGAAAATCGTAGTTGCTAAATTCGATCTCCAGCGCCTTTCTGTATAGACGGTCATTCTCAACCCACATTTGCACTCGCAGAACCCTTCGCCTTAGTTCTGAAGGAATATCGTCGTAAGGATCATCATGGAAATAAAACGATTCTTGCAAGAAAATATCACTTCTATTGTTTGCAGTGTCTGGTCGGAATACATTTTGCTGTCTTGGGTAGTTCTCGCTATGATCCCATCTGTAGCAATTGTCGTCTGCTGACACTAGGGTATAGCTGCTGGGTTTTCCATCACTGGTGTAGTGGAAGTACCGCTGACTCCCAAACATGTCGACTCCCATATCCCACAATCCAGCGATTGCGCTGGTGTCTCCGCCAACAAGTGGCGCAGGGGGATCTTCCCGCTCAGGCAGCAAGCCTTCAATATAGGTACAGCCTTCAATACCGCACCCAAAGCCGCCATCCGGTTGAGTATCTGTGGCGCCTTCCTGCGCGGGAATTACCGATTGTTCTGAGCCCTGGCATCCTAGAATTACCATGACGCAAACACATAAACTGACAGATCTGAATGGATGCATTTCTAAATTCACTCCTACAAAGGTGGGCAACTTTCTCTAGTGGTCTGGTTCCATCCCCAGCCCGAATTCAAATGAGCGGCGGAGTAGTCGCAGCCATCGCCGGATCTTAACGGCTATGTTGTGGGGGCGTGGTTGGTTCTTGTATTCATGGTTCTGGCCAGCGATGCAATGGCGCTGGAACCAGAAATTTTTTTAAGAAGTGCGAAAATTTGCAGAGTGCCAGGAATGCGCGAGCGGAGTTGGTTGGAGGAAATACCAACAATTCCGAGTTTGAAATCAGCTCTGTTTGATGCTCGCTGGCAAGGGTATTAGGAATTTGGAAGAGAGTTGTGCCGCTATAAGTTTTCACTACAGTTATCCCACAACATAATTCGAGATGATTACCACTTGGAGCCTCAAGACACTCTGTATTCCTAAGGAGTCACCGTGTCGATTTAAATCTTGCTGGAGAAAATGTTAGACCATACGGCTCAATCAATACAACCTCTTTCTGCCCCCCCCCCCATTTATAGCAGTTTACTACCTATTCATTTCTGTCATTTTTTGCCTCTGCTTGACAACTGATGTCTGCCGTTTATTCGGCGCTAATCAAGTTAGTGTTTGTCTGGCTTAGTCGGGCCTGTGTCAACAACTGGATGTGTCAGAGTAATCTTTCGTCGCTTGTCGCTTAAGCAGATTCTTTTCGCGGCACTGAGGGTTGCAATGCCGCACTGATGATCAGCCAGAATTCCGGGTTTATTTTTTGTATGCAAAATACCGACACAAGTTCTTATGCGCAGTACCAGGCGTTTTGCGAGCTTTTTCAGCCACCGCTGCTGGTACTTACCGAGCCTTTCTCAAAGCTGCGTTATCGCCTATTGGGCCTGCCTCTGAGATGCGGTGCTCCCTCACGAGCCAGTATCGACGAATTGGCCAAAGATGTTAGATACCTGCATGGTCGGACTGAATTCAGAGGCGCTGTCGAATCGGGGCGAAATTTTGAATATCGGCGCTCGTGGTTAGTTCTGCTGACGCAGTTTGATAAAAGATCGGGGTTAACAGCCATCGCTCAGGCATTGGCTGATGCAAGACATCTGGATCGATGGTTGCCGCCGACCGACCCTGCTTCACTTGCGAGTCTGGATTTCCGAATGCGCCTGGTGGATACCCGCCCGATGCTGCAGAAAAGGCGCAGATTCAGAATACTGGTCGATGTTGGTGATGGTTCACTTAGCGCTCGATTAAAGGCGCGGTCCGCGAATGGTGTCGGTGAAGTGTTGTCGGATCGGGCAAATGTTGGAGGCTATTTGATTGACGTATCCGAGTCGATCAAGTTTCTCCCGATTGGGCAAAAGAAAACACTCAGTGCTTGCGAGTTTAGCGTCAAGCGAATGATTCGGGAGCTGCAGCAGTTTGGCGTGTCCGTCATTCTGTGCGGGCCGAGTATCGACGAACCTCACTTTGAAATACTCTGCCGAAATGTGTCGCGAACCATAGGGCTTACGAGGTTTAACTTGCCGTTTGTCCAGGTGAAGTCGTTTGGGTCGAAGATGGCTGGCTTGACACGAAATTACCAGATTGTGGCAACGCGAGTGCCACGAAACGCATGGATCGGTTGGCAGGGCCTCTTTCCCGGCAACGGCGTGTTGTAGCTGTTCTGTCGAGCCGTTGCCTGAAGCTTGCACAGGCTGGCTGTTGCGGCGCGGATTTGCCAGTGAGTGGACGAAATCTCCGACTACTGTTGATGCTGTTAGGAGAATTAACCCTTCGCAGCGTGCCGGGGTATACAAAACGCGCGCAAGACGACGTTCTCCGGTGAGCCAGGCAGCCGTGAGCAGTCAGTTCAATCGAACGCTAGCTCAAACTCGCCGGTTTTCGGGTTCATAGTCAGTAACTCGCCACTGGAGATATCAAACCATGCGCCGTGTAATCCAAGCTGTTCGCGCTCGAGCAATATGGAAACACAGGGAAAGGTTTTCAGGTGTTCGATTGATTGTCGAATGCTGCCGGTCTCCAGTTTGAACTGAAGCTGTTCGGGGGTATCGGTTTCGTTTCGCTCGATACTGTTGGCGACCGGGTCTAACAGTGATATCCATTTGCCAATAAAATTGCCCGGTGACAACGGGTCTGATGTCTCGCCGCTGATCTGGCGGCGAAAGGCATCGACGCCGCCGCAGCGGCCGTGGCCCATCACTACGATGTGCTTCACCTTCAGCGCTTGTACCGCGAATTCCAGTGCGGCAGACGTGCCGTGATAGTCGCCGTCGGATTCGTATGGCGGCATGATGTTGGCGACGTTGCGAACAACAAATATTTCACCCGGTGCGGCGCCGAAGATGGTTTCCGGTGCTGATCGTGAATCACAGCACGCGATGATCATGGTTTCCGGCTTCTGGCCTTTTTCTGCCAGTTCTTCGTAGCGTTCCCGCTCCCGCGATAGCCGCGTTTTTCGAAAGTGTGCGTAACCGCCCAGCAGTTTGCGCGGGAAACCCGGATCGACGAGGTCCCGTCGTGACGCAGACGCATCGCTGTCTTTGATTTCGGTCATGGGAGCTCTCGTATTCCTGAATAAGCCAAACAGTAGGATCGATCTTTATCTATTCAAGCTTTTGCATCGGTCGAGATTACAGTGACTTTGCCCAGTCCCAGTACATTTCCCGACATCGACGGGCAATGGGGCCAGGTTGCAGAGTTCTGTCTTCGAGTTGCGTGACTGGCGTTACTTTGGCGATATTGCCGGTGGTAAAAATCTCGTCGGCCTGGCGAAAATCATCCATCGACAATGTTTTTTCATGATAGGTCACGCCATTCTGATCGAGCAGGGAGCTTACGCGTTGCTTGGTGATACCATTGAGAAAAGTGCCATTGGGTGCCGGTGAAAACACCTCGCCATCTTTAACCATCATAATATTCGATGTGGCGGTTTCGGCAACGTTGCCCAGTGCGTCGCAGACAATCGCGTTCTTGAATCCATTGGCGTTGACCTCTCGCAGCATGCGCGCGTTGTGAGGATACAGGCAGGCGGCCTTGGCGTTGACCAGTGCAGTGGCAATGGTGGGGCGGTGGAACTTTGTCGGGCCTAGCGTCATGCTGACATCGCTGCCGGGCATCGGCACATTTTCCAGGCACAGGCAAAAAGCGGTGGACTCGGGATCACCACCAACGACACTTGGGCCGGATTCGGTGGTCCAGTACATCGGGCGAATGTATACGGCTTCGTCGGCGGGGAAGTTGGCCAGGCCCTCCAGTGCCAGCTGAGTCATTTGCTCAACCGTCATGGTGGGGTTCATGTCGAGGGCGATCGCAGAATCGTTGACGCGCTGGCAATGGCGATCCAGATCGGGACAGGTACCATCGAACTGGCGGGCGCCATCGAATACCAGGGTGCCCAGCCAGGTGCCATGATCGGCAGCTCGCATGATCGGGGTGTTGCCGTTGACCCAGGTTCCCTCGAACCAGGTCCAGATTGTTTTGCCGACTGCCATGGTCTGCCTTTGCCTTTCTCAATGGGTAGTGTTAGCGGATAGGTCAATGATACGCTGCTGCGAGACCCAACGACGCAATGTTACCAGCCGTGCCGGTGTCGCGATAGCGCGTGCACGGGTGATCCCGAAATCTCAATGTGGCCAACAGGCTTTCAGCCCCAGAGTGTCAATGCCGAGCATTCCTCACCGCCAGCGCGCCCATATCGCGATGCTGGTGTTCACGTTTCTGATCAGTACCTCTTTTACAGTGGGGCGGCGCATTTCGCCGGAACTGGATCCGCTGGTGATCACGTTGCTCAGATTCTGCCTCGCGCTGGTTTTGTTTGCACTGATCGCCGTTGTGCGGCGCGAGAAGATGCCCGAACTCTCCGCGCTGAATCTGGCTCGATACGCGTGGCTTGCCGGATTGCTGATCGGCTACTTCGTGCTGATGTTCGAGGCTTTGCGCTGGACGACGGCGCTGAACACCAGTGCGGTTTTCACGTTGGCACCGGTGATAACGGCGGTGGTGTCCTGGTACTGGCTGGGGCAGCGTTTGTCCAACCGGCAAACGGTGTCGCTGGCGGTGGCAGCGGCCGGCGCGATCTGGGTGGTGTTTGAGGGCGACTGGCAGAACCTGATTAACTTTTCAATTGGCAAGGGTGAGCTCATTTTCTTTGCCGCCGCATTCGCCTATGCCTGTTACTCACCGAGCGTTCGTCGCCTGCATGGTGCCGAAAATCTGGTGGTGCTGACATTGATGACACTGGCGGTGGGTGTGGTGATGCTGTTGATCATCTCCTGGCGAGAGCTGTGGCTTGTCGATTGGGCCGCGGTACCTGCGATTGTATGGCTGGGCGTGGTGCACCTGGCGGTGTTCACAACGGCGGTATCGTTTTTCCTGATGCAGTACGGCAGCCTGCATTTACCGTCGGCTCTGGTGATGGCCTACGTGTACCTGATTCCCGCCTTTGTGGTGGCGCAGAACGCTTTGATCAGCCAGGTATTCCCGCCGCCCGGTGTGATGCTTGGCGTGTTGGTGATTGCGGCGGCGCTTTTTATAGTGCAGCGCGATCGCAGCGCCGGATAGCCTGCGTTTATTGTGGCTGTGGCCGCAGGCCGCCAAGAATAATGGTTTTAAGTGTTTGCTCGCCGTCGGGAAAGAGCGTGCTCGTGTCCTGGCCTAGTGCTGCGATCTGTACCTGGAAATCGGCGTAGTGCTGGGTTGCCGCCCAGATAAGAAAAATCAGGTGTATCGGTGTGACCGGTGCAATGCGCCGTTCGTCGATCCAGCGTTGTAATACCGTGCATTTTTCATCGACCAGCGTTTTCAGGTCGGTGGCCAGAAACTGGTGGATCATCGGTGCACCCTGCAGTATTTCGTTGGCGAAAAGCCGGGAAGCTTCGGGTGCTGTGCGGCTCGAATCGAGCTTGCAGGTGATGTAGCGCCAGATCTCATCAAACGGATCGCCGTCGGCATCCAGTTGTTGCAGCGGTTCCAGCCACTGCGTCAGGGTGTGTTCCAGCACGGCGAGGTAGATCGCCTGTTTGGTCTTGAAGTAATAGAGCAGGTTGGGTTTCGACATCGACGCCGCCTCGGCAATCTGGGCGACGGTGGCGCCGCGGTAGCCGAAGCGCGAGAACACTTCCAGTGCGGCGGCGAGAATTCGCTGCCGATTACGCTGTTGTATTCGCGTGCTGTGCGCGGGCGGCGCGGTGCTTTTGTCGGTCACGCGGCGGGCTTGCTGCGCACCACGCCAACGCCATTCAGGATGATGTCGACAACCTGTTCCTTGGCTTCGGCGAATTGCTCGTCTGACAGCGGCACGCTGTGGTTAAGTGTATCGATCTGATGATTGAAATCGGCGTAGTGCTGCGTGCACGACCAGATCATATAGAGCAGATAACGCGGATTTACAGGCCGCATTCGGCCCTGTTGAATCCACTTTTCAATCACCGCGATGCGTCCGTCAGTCCAGCTGCGCAGGGTGGTTTCGAGGTAGTCCTGAATGACCGGCGCGCCGTGCAAAATCTCGTTAGCCCAGACTTTCGAGCCGTTCGGGTGGCTGCGGCTGATATCCATTTTGGTGGAGATGTAACGGGTAAGCGCCTCTTCCGGATCGTCGCAGTCGTCGAACGAATTGGCCGCCTGCAGCCAGACGTTGAAGATGTTCTCGACCACACGGCGGTATAGCGATTCTTTGGTGGGGTAGTAGTAGTGCAGGTTGGGCTTTGGGATACCGGCGCGCTCGGCAATCTGACCTGTCGTGGCGCCGCGAAATCCCGATTCGGCGAACACACTTTCGGCCGCCTTAAGAATGGCTTCTTCGTTGTGGCGCCGCACGGCGCTCTTGCTGTTGCCATTTTTGTTGACGGCGTGGGTGGGCATTCGGTTGAGAATTCGCGTTGACCGGATCGACAAGCTACGGTAGCTTATGCTTGACCATGTGGTCAAGATCAGCAGATAACGCGCAATGTCCCAGTCTGTCACTCGCCCAAACAACCTGAACGCGTTCTGGATGCCGTTCACCGCCAATCGGCAATTCAAAGAGACACCACGCATGCTGGTGGCGGCCGACGGGATGTATTACCAGAGCGAAGACGGTCGCCAGATTCTCGATGGCACCGCTGGCCTTTGGTGCTGCAACGCCGGACACGGGCGACCGAAGATTATCGAGGCGGTGCAAAAGCAGGTGGCCGAACTCGATTACGCACCGGCGTTTCAAATGGGGCATCCCAAGGTATTCGAGCTGGCTAGCGAGTTGTGCGAGATCAGTCCCGAGCCGATGAATCATGTGTTTTTTACCAATTCGGGGTCAGAGTCAGTAGAGACCGCACTGAAGATGGCGATCGCCTATCACCGGGTTAAGGGCGATGCCAGTCGCACACGGCTGATCGGTCGCGAGCGCGGTTATCACGGGGTAAATTTTGGCGGTATTTCCGTCGGCGGAATTGTCTCCAATCGCAAGCACTTTGGCACCTTGCTCGGTGGCGTTGATCACATTCGCCACACTCACGATATAGAGCGCAATGCGTTTACCCGCGGCCTGCCGCAACACGGCGCCGAGCTCGCCGATGATCTGGAACGCCTGGTGGCGCTGCACGATGCCTCGACTATCGCCGCAGTGATCGTCGAGCCGATGGCGGGTTCAACCGGGGTGTTAATGCCGCCGGTGGGCTATCTGCAACGGCTGCGCGACATCTGCGACAAGCACGGCATTTTATTGATTTTCGATGAAGTCATTACCGGCTTTGGCCGTATGGGCGGGGCGTTTTCACCGGATGTATTCGGTGTAGTACCCGACATCATGACCACCGCAAAAGGCCTGACCAGCGGCGTGATTCCGATGGGGGCGGTATTTGTGCGCGATGAAATTCACGATGCGTTCATGACCGGCCCCGAACACCTGATCGAATTTTTCCACGGCTACACCTATAGCGGCAATCCGGTCGCCTGCGCCGCCGGGCTCGGCACGCTTGAGACCTATCGCGAAGAGGGGCTGCTGACCCGTGCCACCGAGCTTGGCCCTTACTGGGAAGATGCACTGCATTCGCTCAAAGGTTTGCCGCACGTGATCGACATCCGCAACTTCGGGTTGATTGGTGCGATCGAACTGGAGCCGATGCCGGGTGCGCCAACCAAACGCGCATTCACTGCGTTCCTGGAGGCGTTCGAGCGCAACGTGCTGATTCGCACCACCGGCGATATCATCGCGCTGTCGCCACCGCTGATTGTCGAGAAATCCCAGATCGATGATCTGTTTGGCGTGCTCGCCGATGTGCTGAAAAATCTCGATTAGACTACCGCCGGCAGCTTGTCGGCAACACGAACAACGGGGGTTACTGTGACGATATCGAGCAATATGAAGATCAACGGCGAGCGATTGTGGGACTCGTTGATGGAGATGGCGAAAATCGGCCCCGGTATTGCCGGCGGCAATAACCGACAGACACTCACCGACGACGATGCCAGGGGCCGCGAGCTGTTTCAAAGCTGGTGTGACGCGGCCGGTTTGACGATGGGTGTTGATGAAATGGGCACTATGTTCGCGCGCCGCGAGGGCACTGATCCCGATGCGTTGCCGGTATACGTGGGAAGCCACCTCGATACCCAGCCGACTGGCGGTAAATACGATGGTGTGCTCGGCGTGCTGGGCGGGCTTGAGATCATTCGCCAGCTCAATGATATGAATGTGAAAACCCGTCACCCGATCGTGGTGGTCAACTGGACTAACGAAGAAGGCACTCGCTTCGCGCCGGCGATGGTCGCCTCTGGCGTCTTCGCGGGTGTACATACACTCGATTGGGCCTACAACCGCGAAGACGCCGACGGCCTGAAACTCGGTGATGAACTAAAGCGGGTTGGCTGGTGCGGTGAGGAGAAAGTCGGTGCGCGCAAGATGAAGGCGTTCTTCGAATTGCACATCGAGCAGGGGCCGATTCTGGAGAACGAAAATCTCGATATCGGCGTGGTTACCCACGGTCAGGGTTTGAGCTGGATGCAGTTGACCGTAACCGGCAAGGAGAGCCATACCGGTTCTACGCCGATGCCGATGCGCAAGAATGCCGGCTTGGGCATGGCGCGCATTACCCAGCTGGTGGATGAAATCGCCTGGTCGCACGCACCTGATGCGGTCGGCGCGATCGGTCACTGCGATGTGTATCCGAATTCACGCAACATCATTCCCGGTAAATGTGTGTTTACGATCGATTTTCGTCATCCTGATAAAACTGTTATCGATGACATGGAAACGCGTCTGAAAGCCGGTGCGCAAAAGATCTGTGACGATGCCGGGCTTGAGCTTGAAATAGAAAAAGTCGGTGGCTTCGATCCGGTTGAGTTCGATGCGAGCTGTGTCAGTGCCGTGCGCAGTGCGGCCGAACGTTTGGGATACAGTCATCGCAATCTGGTGTCGGGTGCCGGCCACGATGCCTGCTGGATAAACCGTGTGGCACCGACAGCCATGGTGATGTGTCCCTGCGTTGATGGTCTGTCCCACAATGAAGCGGAAGAGATCTCGCCTGAGTGGGCGACCGCTGGCACCAATGTTCTGTTCCACGCAGTTGTCGAGACTGCCGAAATCGTCGAATAGGAAACTGTTATGAGCAAGGTAATCAAGGGTGGCACCGTTGTTACGGCTGATCTGACCTACAAGGCCGATGTGCTGATAGACGGTGGTCGCATTGTTGAAGTAGGTGACAATCTCAGTGGCGATGAGACACTCGATGCCGATGGCTGCTATGTCATGCCGGGCGGGATTGATCCGCATACGCATCTGGAAATGCCGTTCATGGGCACTTACTCATCGGATGACTTTGAGTCCGGTACCCGTGCAGCGCTCTCTGGTGGCACCACGACCGTGGTTGATTTCTGTTTGCCAGCGCCGGGCCAGTCGCTGCTTGAAGCGCGCCAGATGTGGGACAACAAAACCTCAAAAGCCTCGTGTGATTATTCCTTTCATATGGCGATCACCTGGTGGGGCGAACAGGTGTTTAATGAAATGGAGCAGGTGGTCTCCAGCGGTATCAACACCTTCAAACACTTTATGGCCTACAAAGGCGCGTTGATGGTTGACGACGATGAAATGTTCTCATCGTTTCAACGCTGCGCGGCGCTGGGCGCGATGCCACTGGTGCACGCCGAGAATGGCGATGTGGTAGCTCAGTTGCAGGAGAAATTATTGGCGGAAGGCAACAATGGTCCAGAAGGACATGCCTACTCACGTCCTCCCGAGGTAGAGGGCGAGGCCGCCAACCGCGCCATCATGATCGCCGACATGGCAGGTGTGCCACTGTATATCGTGCATGTTTCCTGTGAGCAGGCACACGAGGCCATTCGTCGTGCGCGGCAGAAAGGTATACGGGTTTTCGGTGAGCCACTGATTCAGCATCTCACGCTCGATGAAACTGAATACTTCAACAAGGACTGGGATCATTCGGCACGGCGGGTCATGTCGCCGCCGTTTCGCAGCAAGTTACATCAGGATGGTTTGTGGGCGGGTTTGCAAGCGGGCAGCCTGCAAGTGGTGGCAACTGATCACTGTGCCTTTACCAGTGAGCAAAAACGATTCGGCCTGGGTGATTTCACCAAAATACCGAATGGTACCGGCGGGCTGGAAGATCGAATGCCAGTGCTCTGGAGCAGAGGTGTTAA
>CAKZSB010000322.1 GCA_937920585.1 uncultured Granulosicoccaceae bacterium
TGACACTCTTTTCCAATAATGTATTTTCCCCGATACTTGCGCAGATACCCCGCAAACTCACAAACATGCCGAAAGCAGTTAAGCTCGAAAAAATCTGTTTCTGAATTAATTTCACCGTAGCGCGTTCGCCTCGCATACCCCTCTTCGCCTTCCCACTTGAGCGCGACCACTCTGCAAAAGTTACGTGGCAGGTTACCTGTTGCAGTGGGCTTAAAGTTATTGTTACCAATCGCGGCAACCAGTTGATTGAAAAACAGAATATACGGCACTGTGTCATCGACACGAAGGTTATCGGGGAATTGCATGAGTTCGGGGGAATCGAACGGAAAGTTGATGAGGCTGTGCATCTGCGCGGATGACAGACCTTGAAATTCGGCCAGTCCGGTACTGTTCCGCTGAGCAATGTGACCTTGAACAAATGCTTCCGCGTCTTCGATCGTTCTAAATTGCTTATCTGCCAATGCGGCCCTCAAATCATCATTGACCCGGCCAGACAATGCGGGATTTAACACGCCGCTTTGCTGCTCACCTGACACGACAGTGTTAACGCGGGTATCGGATAAATCGGCGACATAGCCGCGACCGGTTGCCGCGCCGCCACTCGCAATGTCCCCACGCGATGCATTCAGGCAACACTTCTTGTACTTTATTCCGCTCCCGCATGGGCACGGATCGTTGCGCCCTGTGGCGCGTTGTTTTTTCTCAGCCATCAACAGATAAAGCGGTTCAGATTCATCCGGGCAACTTTACCTACCTACGGCGGCTCCTGCAACGCTAAACCAAAGCGGTAAGACCTGCGAGCACACCCTTTTCATTGAAGAAGAAATTCGCATGGCCCGACAGACTTCCATCAAGTGCATCCCCACTTATGGCGTATGTGACACATCCGGCACAGCCAAAATTGTTTTTGAGGTATATCGGATGCAATGTTTGCAGTTCCTTGATCGTGGTTTTGCCACGCGTCGTGCCAAAAAGGCCCATTGGGCCTGGCTCGATGTAGCGTTCGGACGGACGACCGAGCAACACACCCCTAAGCCTTACGGCACTCCGGCAACTATATCTGTCGTTCAACTTGCAACCGTGCTCGTAGATCTCGAGCGCCAACGCCTTATCGGTCCGGGTTCGACGACCTCTTTCAAACACGATTCCAGCATTTAGACAGCCAGTGGCTGTACCGAGCTCGCAACCACGCTGGTAGAGAGCAATGAGCATGGTTTATGATTTCTCATACCCGACTTGTTGACACTTTTTATGTCATGACATAACATTATCACCTCCATAGCAGTCCCCGGATATCCCGACATGAAGCGACGCATGAACTTCGACGGTAGCCTTCGCCTCGCAGCTAGCGTGATTAAACTGACAATTGTGCTTATTTTTACTGCGTTCTCGCAGCAGATCGCGGCGCAACAGGGCTCGGATTGCCTTTTGTGACACACAGGTTTACCCGCCACTGAATTTAATGTAATCCCTGAAGAAACCAAAGTACAAGCGCAATCGAGTTGCGACTATACACTGGCGGCTGATTTCGATGGATGGGGCTGGAACGCAGACGCGGGTGAGAGTTGCCCACCGTTGGCAGCTACTGATACTTCAACACAGATTGCATCAACCTGTGACTACACCAATGCCCAGCTTTACGACGGCTGGGGGTGGGATCCGTCAACAGAGCCAGTTGCCCTCCACAACAGAGTGAAGATCCGCACGAGCGATTCCCTGTATGCAGTGCTGCATTCTATGATGCTGACGACGATGGCTTTGGCTGGGAGAACAGCGCCACTTGTATTGTAACTTCCGACTCGACTCCTGCGCCTGTCTTTACCAACCAGCAAACGGGCAATCAGGTTGAACTGGTCAGAGCCTATTGGGACGGAAACACCGACCTGGCAAACAAAATCGTACAATGTGACCTGTATTACTTCGACAGCTATTCAATGATTTACCGCACTGAAGATTTTCCTTTCAGATCGGGTGCAGGCATAAACAATCAGGTGTTCCCTTCGTACCGTTTTGACCATCTTGCCCTGCCATCGGAGCCGCCTTACCTCGGCTGGATACGTGATGTATCTATCATAGACAATGGAGAACCTGTTCCAACTCCACTGACAATAGATCCGTACTGGACAACCGATGACGGACGTTACATTGGCCCGACTGTTCTGCAGGAGCCTTATCTTGAACTGGTTACCCGCAACAACGGTGTTAAAGCCGTACGAGCCTGGGTGAACAGCCGCCAGCAAACCGCACTTGACCTATATAACACTGGCAACCGGGTACGACGGGATGGCTACTTCGAGTGTTATGACATCAATGGCCGAGACTTGCAGCCCAGCGGAGTTGTCGGAGGCGAGACCACAAGTCCTGCCGTGAAGGCAGATTTTGTATTCACGACACTGCCAAGCCCCTCTCAGCCAGAGCTACCGGCGCTACAGGATCCGGTAACCGGGGAATCGGTTGTATTGGAAAAGGCGTATTGGGATTACAACAACGATCTTGCAGGGCGACAGGCCCTTTGCCTGACGTTCCAGATTGACGACGAGGGACAGATCTCTGCATACGGCCCGGTTGGGGCCTACGAGTTCCCGTTTCACTACACAAACTCAGGCAATAGAATTCATTATCGGGATGCCGGTGGCCCACCACCAGGTCGTGCCGGATCGTTTATTGTCGAAGATGGTGTGTTGAGAAATCCGGATGGCAGTGATTTATATGACAGTGTGCTTTTCTCATCCGATTATGTGCAAATGTTAGATGAGGGGATTCGAATCTGGAGATCGTCTGATGAGTTTAAATGGTGCTACAACACCCAGCCGACAGGTACCGCACCCGAGGTGACTGACAACGACCAATGCAACTATGGCACTGCCAATCAACATGATGGCTGGGGATGGAACCCGGTCACCAGAACTTCATGTCCGCCACTTGCACCCAATTCGGGTAACACAACAACGCCAGAATCGAGCGGTTGCGATTACAGCAACGCTGGTGCTGATGGATGGGGCTGGAACCCGACGACACGCACGTCCTGCCCACCGTTGCCACAAACCGCTGACACACCTCCAACTGACAATGAATTGGGGAACTGCGATTACAGCAATGCCGGATCCGATGGCTGGGGTTGGGACCCCGTCAGTCGAACTTCCTGCGCCCCTCGAGCTGCGTCAGACAATTGTGACTACAGCAATGCTGGCACTGATGGCTGGGGTTGGGATCCGGTATCGCTTGTTTCGTGCAGGCCACGTTAAGTCGCTTAGCTTCAATGCCGAAGTAAACTGGCCGCGGCCAGCCGACTGGCCGGCTGGCATCGCAAACCGGCCATCGAGAACTTTAATCGACTGCCTACAGGTACAGCTTAGTCCTCGAGCACCGACAGTCGTTGATAATCCGCAGCGACCGGATAGAGCACTACTTCGATCCGCCGGTTTTGCTGACGCCCCGATTCAATGTCGTTAGATGCGACAGGTCGAAACTCACCGTATCCTGCAGCCATCATGGTTTGCGGCGGGATGCTGGTAGCCGACTGCATGTGGCGAACTGCTGCGGCGGCGCGCGCTACTGACAATTCCCAGTTGCTCGCGAATTTCGACCGCAGACCAATTCCGATTGGCACCGAGTCAGTATGACCCTCAACGACAATGCGGCGATCGTGGTAGGAGTGAATAATCTCTGCGAGCCGGGCCAGTTTCTCCGCACCTTGATCGGTGAGTTGCGCACTGCCGGTCTCAAAAAAATCGGCATTGCCCAGCCTGATCGGAATCGAGTTGTCGGCTCGCGCATTCTGCACCGAGATATTCTCAAGTTTTGCCTTTTCCAGCTCTGCGGACAGTGTGCTTCGTAGCTGCTCTGCGTTGGCTGCTATTTGATCGCGCTCCGCCTCTGCATCCCGCTGCGCATTTTTCATTGTCTGAATTTCACGATTGGCGATGTCAAGCGATGCTTCAAGTTCTCCAACCCGGTTTTGCGAGCCGGAAAGCTGACTTTCGTAGGAGACGATCTGCTCCCGGGCAGCACCCAGTTCAGAGGTCGACTCGGCATGTTCACCTCGCAGCACCTGCAACTGCTTATCCAGGGCAGTACTTTCTTCTACCAGACGCTGCACGTTGTTGTTGGCCCCCTCCAGATCCAGTTGCAGACTGGCCACTTGCGACTGCTGCTGTTCCAACCGGGAATTGAGTTCCTGAATGCTGAATTCATGGTCAACGTTCAGCTGCTCAAGGTTTGATTTGGCATCGGCGAGTTTATCGGCCAGTTGCGCGTTGAGGTTTTGAAGACTCTCGAGCGTTTGCAACTGCGAAACATTGACGTCTCCCAGTTCCAGGATTCGATTCTTGAAACCAAGTATTTCAGATGTATTGCTCGCGTGCAGAGCCTCAAGTTGCGCACTGACGGCGTTAAGCTCGGCATTCAGGTTGGCATTCGCCGATTCCAGTTCGCCCGTTACCCGGGCTCGTTCGGCCTCGATGTTAATGTTCTCTGCCTGAGCTTCCTGCAGCGATCTATCAAGGTTCGCGAGCTGCTGATTCAAATTAGAAATTTGCCCATCACGCTCTGCCACTTCTGCCTCAAGGGTGGCAGTTTGGCGCTGCGAGATTTCGGTACTGGCTGAGAGTTCCCGGGTGAAGTTCTGACTGGCGTTCCTGGCCTCGTTCTCAAGTGTGGTGATCTGTGTCCCGAGATCATCAACAATCGCGACAAGCTCATCCCGATCAGTCCTGAGGTTAGACACCTCGGCCTGCAAACTACTGTTTGCGTTGGTCGCCTCCTGCAACTGCGCCTGAATCGTGTCGTGCTCACCGCTTACAGCCTGCAACTGTGCCTCAAGGTTCTGCCTTGACTGTATCTGCAGATCAGCCTCAGTCAAAAGACGCTCTCGTTCATCGATGTGTTGCTGCAACGATGACTGGAGTTCGGCAGTCTTGCCCTGCACAGTGTGCAACTGACTGCGGGTCTGCTCGTGCGATTGAATTTCTGCTGAGAGCGAGTCATTGCCCGTCGCAAGCTGACTCTGCAGTGCATTCAACTCATTGAACAGACGTACTCGTTCCGCCTCCACTTCGGCGCCAGTGGCATCCTTTTCAGCGATGGTCGACTGCAGCATATCGATGCGCGCTCTGGCCTGCTCGCGCTCACCACTGAGTTCTGCCACTTTCCGCTCAAGCTCGTTAAGATCGTTATCGCGCTCAACCAGCACTTGCTGCAGCGACAGAACCTGATCATTCGCAAGACTATGCTCACCGGTCACTACCGCCAGCCGGTCAGTCAATTCACCAACAGTCGCTTCGCTGTTGCCAAGTCTTTGCTGCAGGTCGTTGAGGGCCGACACGGTCGATACCTGCGACTGTTCCACACGAGATTTATCATCGATCAGCGTCGCAAGCTGTGTCTCCAGTTGCCCCGTCGCCTGCTGCACCCGGTCCCGCTCGCTCAACAACTCATCTATTTGCCGATTTTGATCCGCGATCTGCTGATCTCCCGCGGAAAGTTGCTGTGACAATTCCTCTATGTTGGCGACCGCGTTGTCTCGATCATAGACAATCTTCTGAATCTGCTGATTCAGATCACTGATCTGCCCATCTCTCTCGGCAAGCGTTGCCAGTTGCTGTTCCAGGTCTGCCGCCACCCGTTCACGCTCGTGACTACTCTGGCGCATTTGATCATTCAGATCGGTAATCTGTTGGTCGCGTGCATCCACCAGTTCCTGATAATGCCTGGCCGTCGCAGCAGCTTCGTCTCGTTCAATACCCACTTGCTGTAGCCGTGAATTCAGGTCATTAATTTCATTGTCTCTAGCGGCCAACTGCTCACCGACGGAGGCAGTCTCCAGGCGCAATGCCTGAACCGAACCCATTTGATCCTGCATCTGCCCACGCAGTTTTTCGAGTCGATGCAGTGCGTTGTCTCGCTCGCCGAGCATATGACTGAGCTGGTCATGCAACTGATTCTTGTTCGAATCGAGAAGGCGCTGTCGATCTTCATTTTCCTGCAGCAGAGACTGATACTCGGTCAATTGCTGCCGCAATTCATCAATCGTCAGCAGAGACTCGGCGTAGAGTCGGTCGCTCTCATAGCGTGCCCGGACAATCTGCCTTAAGCGATCCGCGAGTTCATCGATTTGCTGCGTATCGGTTCCGAGCAGCTCGATGCCTCGCAATTGTAAAAGATTGTAACCGGGTGAACCCTGTTCAACCGCTGCAGCTGGTATTTGATGTGTTGCGCGCGGCAGCTGATCGGTTACACCGAGGGGTCGGTGATGCGTAACCACCGGCCCGTCACTAATGCTGTCCGCAGCCAAAGCCGCTTGTGAGAGACCGGCTACTACTGCACCTGCGATAATACTAATCGTAAGCGCTGGAAACGGCAGTCTGACCAAACTCCAATGAAACTTCTTCGAATGAATTTTGTACATAAACCTTTCTACGAGTTGCTACGGTTAACCCTCGCAGAGTGTAGGCGTGAACAGAGAGCACGCTACCAGGAAAGCGCCCAAATAAGACAGAGTAGTGCTTATTTAACCATTCCGGGCAGGTCTGCGACCCCTTTATGCGTAGAAAGACTTATGTCGCTCGGACAGGTTTTATAAATGCGTCTGCCCGGATGGCTGGCCCGCTATACCGGGCCAGCCAGCAATCAACAAATTAACCCGGGCTGACGCCGAGCTTATTCAATACATCCAGTGTAAGACCGCCTGATGCCATACCGTTATCACGCTGGAACTGATCCACCGCATTTAGCGTCTCTGCAGAGAGCTGACCATCGACTGCGCCAGTGTCATACCCTGCACCATTGAGCGCGCGTTGCAATCTCTCGATTGTCCCCTGCGTGGTATTGGTTTCACACAGCACAGGTTGCCATGCCATTCTCAGGTCGGATACCTTGACACGTTTACTTACCTGTCGAATCTCCTCTGGAATCTGCACTCTGGTTTCAACTGCCGCGGAGACGAGTTGGCGAACACGTCTGTTTTCAAATCTAGCCGGCACCTCTACTTCCCTTACACTCGCCGGTACTTCTACTACCAGCTTGCTGATGCTGGTTACCTTTGCCGGGATATCTTTTCTACAAATTACATTGCCTGTCTTGCGAGCACCGTCCGCAAGTTCAGTGAGGCTGTCTTCCCGCCAGAAGTGGCTGCCCTCGGAAACCCTGCTGGTAACCGACACATCACGATATCTGGCTGGCGTTTCAACACGAACCTGACGCGCTGGTTCGACGAGTTTGCGAACTCTCACAGATTCGTATTTCGCTGGCACTTCCACAACTTTGGTAGACGTCGCGGCTTTCAATACGCGCTTTTCAACATTCTTATAAACAGGCGGGAGCTCGACAAGACACATGACATTGCCTGTGTGTTGATCAATTCGCTCCACGTCACCGTGTCCGGGTTTCCAAACCACTTTGGCTTCCTCCACCATAACCCGTTCAGTCACCGTTTCGTATGAGGCAGGAATCTCGACCAACTGCCGGCTCGCCTCGGCCACAATCTGCTGCTCTTCCATCCATTCATAGCGCGCCGGCACAATGGAGATATTTTCGCTTGGTTCCGACACCATTACCTGTTGCGTGACTGTCTCGTAGACGGGTGGCTGAAAGTACTCTGCGAAACATTGTCCGTTAGCCGCGCTCTCTAACGCCGCTCCCGAATTTGCGGCGCTGGACAATACCTGGGCACTGGCCTCAACAGAACTGTAGATCGAACCGGCAACCCACTTTGATTCCGCTGGTGCCGTCTCGAGTGATTCGGTTACCGTGCGAAATCTGGCAGGCACTACCTCAAACCGGACAGAGGCGTCGCTCACCTGTACTCGCTGGTTTTCCCATTTGTATTGTGGGGGTGTGATCTCGACGCGTTCGCTGGCTTCGCGCACAACGACATCCATCAGGCGCTCTTCGTATTTGGCGGGAATCATTACCCTGGCATAGCATTCGCCAGGCTTAGCATCAGGCAAAATGCTGCGCATATCGGCTGCGGAGGCAGCGCCAGCACACAGGCTAAGCACTGACACCGCTATAACTGTTTTCATAATTGGCATTTTCGGGTCACCTTGGGTTCGGTAAACGGCTCTGTGTGTCAAACCTGTGCCGTCCCGCAATGTTCCACTCTCCCTCACAGACCCGAATACAAAGTTGTGCACCGCAAGACGCAATTAACGGCGCATTCACAAGTACCTCAGCAGAGAGATAAGATTCGATCACCCTGGCTGCTCAGCACCATAGGCAACTGTTATCGGCAGTGTTTCCGGACCATTAGCGACACAACAAACGACCACTATGCACGGCAAGCCAAAGACACAATTTATTGCAACACCTGCAATCTTTGCGATTAACAAACCCTTCCCTCTACAATTCAGGTTGAACGTTATCCAGGATGAAAGATTGCTGCTCATTACGCTATGGCCTCGCCTGTATTGTCTCGAATCGCTCTACCGTTCCAGTCAACCTGCTTAGTTGACTCTGTCAAACCGAAAGGCAGGCCTGTTGCCATTTACAGGTACACACGTTGAGCGTTGAGCAACAATCGAGCGACGTCCGCGCAGCGCGTTGGATCGCCGATACAGCTGAGAATCAGGTCGGTGAATCTCCGAGGACAGGCATCTATAAGACCATCAGGTGGCGACCACATCGCCATTTAGTTCTCTTACCGCACAGGTGCGAGCGAGACTACTTATTGTACGTACGCTGACTTGACCAAACGCGGAATCCACAACCCGTGCGTTTCCACCTGGCGGTACCAAAACTGGTAGAAGACCAGTAGTGCCCCCAGGGAAGTCCACCCCCACGACTCTGAAAAGGGAATGTCTGCTGCAATGCCGGACTTTGACGGCTGTAGTCGACCAGGCTTCGCAACTCGTTGATGTTTGATAGTCGCCATTCGGTTGCTCAAACCAGCGATCATGCCTGGCGTTCGATTGAGATCTCAGGTTGTTCTGCAATCCCGGAAAACGAATTAGTAAAAAGTGCGCACCACCAAACAGTGGTGCACATAAGCAGCCTTTCGACTGCGCTCGGAGGAATTCGGCAGAGCTTGTTTCGATTCATTGCACTTGAGTTGAATAGAATATTACACAGTCAGCCGAATCAACGCTGCTGTTAAAAACGCAGCGCTGTGATGCATATACAACTCCACAACAATATTCGCGAATATCCTGGCGCATTCATTTCTTGCACTGTATTCACTACCGCCAAATTAAACGCTTTCAGAATTCTACTGCACTGCAGTGAAAAGCAAATTGCAGCACACGGCCCAGTCCATTTCTAATCACCAGTAACAACCACCTGTTAAGTTTTACTTATAGCCAGCTAAAGAATCTATTGTTTGCCAATTTCGGACTCACGTTTTAGTTTAATTACAGCACTAGGCTAATTCGTTTCTCCGGCGTCAAAAGCCATCGCAAAGAAAAGGAAAGTGGCAATGATTAGATTCTTTAAGAACGCATACCGGCAATACCAACACCGGATGATACTCCGAGCGCGTAGAGTGGCCCGCGATGTACTGCTCGATAAAAGCGACCGGGTACTCGAGGATATGGGATTTTCCCGCACGCTTCTCAACGCTGGAGTCGGCCAGTGGCCGTGGCGAATCGAAGACGAAAACAAATCGCCAGACATCACACCCAAAGTGGAGGCTAACGCAATCCGTCAGTTACAAGCGATGTCCGATCGCGAGTTGTTTGATCTGGGCATTACGCGCGGGACGATAGAAGAGTCCGTACGACACGGGCGAGCTGGCATTGATGAAAAACAGGTCGCAGGCAACGCGATCAGAAGCCCTCAGTCCACGGACCTTAGACCTGCCTTCGAGCAGGAGACAGGTTCATCTCGTGTGCCGGGAAGCGATCGCTATGTCGCATGATCGACCAGTCAGATACGTTCGGGGGCCGGAAACACCAGACATTCCCAATGCAACCACACGCACCGTCGCGATGCCCTCTGACACCAATCCATCAGGTGATATTTTCGGTGGGTGGGTGCTGGCACAAATGGATATCGCGGGTGCGATCGCTGCGAGTAAGCGCGCCCAGGGCAAAGTGGTAACTGCATCGATCGATGGAATGAGTTTTCTCAAGCCCGTCCATGTCGGAGACATACTTGGCGTGTATACCTCCATCACTCGCACCGGACACAGCTCGATGGATGTTCTAATCGAGGCATGGGTAAGACGCAATCAGATCGGCATTCGAGAGAAAGTCACTCAGGCAACCTTTACGTTCGTTGCAGTAAACGCAGAAGGCAAACCGAAAGCAATACCGTTTGAGGAAAGCCTGCCGGACTATGCCGTCGAGGAACAAACGACGATTGGCTGTTGACGCCAGCCAGGCCAATGAGTGACGTTGATATCGAGCGCTTTACCGCCTGCCCGGGAATTCGAGGCGCGCAGCTCCCGGAATTCCGTAAACCGCCAGGACAATCTGGTCATTAAATAACGCCCGGGATAGTGAGAACTGCAAACCGTTACATTTGCTCTGTTAACTCTATTGTCCCTGCGATGCTGGACAGGATTGTCGCTGGGAGAACAGACACCTAAAGTCCGGCGGCAGTTCATCTGCTGCGCGAGTCGCTTGTCATCCCAGCTATTTCTACCTATAGAGTTAGCCAGAACATAAAGCCCGCCGCAACAGGGAACAGAAAAACGATTCCAGGACAAACACCGCTAAACGTGTTCCTGCCTGGAAGGCGCTGCTTGTTTGTATAGCCTGTTAGCCTCGTTCTGCCATTGAAGGCAACTCAGGCCGGATCAGCCCTGATTTAATACGTTCGATACAAACCGAGTATGGCCCTTTCATCTTTCAATGATTACGACTTATACGAAGCCCCCCATTTAGTCTTCGGATACGTCTTTGGCAATTAACGGTTGACCGCTTTTTGAAGTGGAACTGTGGTTACCTGAATCATTCAGATCCAGCAAGTATGGATTAACCACTGACGATGTTTTAGCCCCAGCGTCAAGTCCCGACAGCTCGGTTTCGACAGGCAACGCCTCAGTCTCCTGTGCATTGCGGCGTGCACTAACAAGCACCTGCAATACCAGTGTCGAGTTTTTCTCTTTGCTTGCCCTGGTTACCTCATCACGCGTTACACCTATATCTCTCAGGTGATCGTCTTCCAGCCTTAACAGATGCCGGCATACTGCACGATCCACCAACTTCTGTTTTACAACCTGATAGATTCTTGATGGTAACTCTATTAGAACCGACCGCAGGTAATTGCTACCTGAGTCTTCGTGCGATTCAACAGTTGAACTATTGGTGGAATCAACGTCTTCGTCAATGCGAGCCATGGCTGCACATCCTCAGTTAGTGGACTGTGTATCAGTCCTGATTAAAAGTGGATGCGAAATTTCAGCTGTCGCTTCACGGGGTAATCGCTGCCCCATGTGCAAAACTATAAAAGTTAAAGGTTACGCAGTCAAGCACACAGGAATATAACCGATATACGGCTGACCATGAAATTTGTGGCGGCAGAGTATTTGCCACCTCATGGTTTTTTAGTTTTTGGCAGCTACAGCTTTGCGTATCGTTGTGTCAGCGCTGTCCGGATTTCCCGGCCGCATAAAGACAGAGCAAATCGTTTGCGATGGCGGCACCTGCGATAGCTGTGGTCTCGGCAACATCGTAGGCGGGCGAAACCTCAACTAAGTCCATGACTACCTACGTCGACCCCTGCAATCCGGCGGATAATTTCCTGCGCCTGATAAGTCGACAAACCACCGATCACCGGCGTACCCTCCGATGGATTCAATGATATACGCACGCACAACAACTGCGTTCAAACAACTATAACCAACAGCGACGAAACTGAGTTTCCGTTAGAAATCCCGGTCGATAGCGTCGTCGATTCGGGCAATCCGAATGCAGACACAAATCCGGGTGGCGGGTTGTTTGGTATAACATGGGGAATCGGTTTATTCTGCCTGTGCGGGATAAGACGACGGCGCCGCACCCAATCTCTACCCAACCAGCGGTTTATTTAATACAGAAGCCTCGAAGACGCATCTGTTCCAGCCAGTTCTTTAAAATTACATGAGCGCTATAGTGAATTGCTTAACGCTTGTTCTACGCGAAGCTGCCTGAGGCGATCAATGTCCTGCACATTTTTCGAAACCTCCTTAACTGATCTACGGTAGGCACCACGCAGGTGCCCTTTCAAATGGCGTGTCACGTCAGAATTGGGTATGCCTTTCAATACCGAGAACAACGCGAGTGCATAGGTGGCTTCCACTTCCGAGAGATAGGCCGTTCGCTGCGCATAAGGGTTATAGCAGCTTCCACAACCACCACGAAAATTGTAAGCACTATTGGCAAACATTAGCCCAAAGCCGAGAAACACTGCCAGCAGCTCGGTAGCCTGAGGCCAATAGTCGACCCCTCCGGGTGGCGGGGATTTCGCCATCTGCCCCAGGTGATGTGCCAGAATGTGAGCATAGGTGGCAATCATCCCCTCGGGGTTATTGATCTGTTGAGGGTTATACGGGATGACCAGCTTTTCACTGTCTTCGACTGATTCATCTTTAATTCCTTCAGGCCCGCGCAGTGCCCCCTTAATCAGCACTCGCTGTGATTCGATTTGCCGGCACATATTCTGATCCTGCACCAGAGTTGACCAGTGACTGATACCGGCATAGCCCTTAACTCGTTCAAACATAGACTCTGCCATGGCGTGAACGCTATTTACCCTTTCAGGGAAAAACTTGTCGGTAGGACACACCAGCACGGTATCGGTATAAAAGAGGTCAGCATCAAAATTCTGCAGCGCCCAGCCATAGGCGTTGAAAATCCACTCGGAGGAGGAAGGATCAATGACGGGTTGTTTACTAAAAAGCGTGAAAACCATAGCGTGACCTGCCAATCCCGGAGCCGGGCATCATATCAACATCCTGTTCAGTGTAGATGACATCAGGCTTACCGTCAGTATCGGAGCGTGGCAGATTCATTTGTGCTGGTATTCTGTCAGCGCCATGGCGGCTTTGCTCTGCTAACCAGCAATGAGCGCCCCGGGCACAAAGGTGCCCGCTGGCCAGATTCCGCCGCACCTCCCACACCGCACCCCGTGGCCTTGCGCTTCTACGATAAATTTTATTGATCCATTCAATCCAATAAAACAATTTGCGTTGATGCTACCTCGCCACTATTCTGCTGCAATCCACCAAATGGCGACGCAACGCATGAGCAATCCCTCTGTTCGACTGGGTGTCGATATCGGCGGCACTTTCACTGACATTGTGCTGGAGGTTGGCGACGACCAGTTCTCGACCAAGGTGTTAACAACCTACGCAGCGCCGGAGGCGGCAATTATCCAGGGCCTGCAGCAGGTCTGCGGGCTGGCGTCGGTGCAGGCGTCGCAGATCAGCCAGATCATTCACGGCACCACGCTTGCCACCAATGCGCTGATTGAGCGGCGCGGGGCGAAGACGGCACTGATCACGACCCAGGGCTTTCGCGATGTGATCGAGATGCGCACGGAGAGCCGTTTCGAGCAGTACGATCTGAACCTGACCCTCCCGGAACCCCTGCTGCCGCGCCAGCAACGCTACACGCTGAACGAACGAATTGGCGCCACTGGCGAGGTACTGATTGCGCTGCAGCGCGCCGAGGTGGAAGCGCTGATAGACGAAATCGCACAGGCGGGCTACGAGAGTGTGGCGATCGGGCTGCTGCATTCTTATGTGGATAATCGCCACGAGCTGATGGTTCGCGAGGTGCTTGCCGAGCGAATGCCTGAGGCGATGGTGTCGCTGTCATCCGAGGTTTCGCCGCAAATGCGTGAGTATGAACGCTTCAATACAGTGGTGGCGAATGCCTACATCAAGCCGCTGATGAAGAGCTACCTTGGCAGGCTTGAGCAGAAGCTGCGCGATGAAGGCGCTGATTGCCCGATCTTTCTGATGCATTCCGGCGGCGGCATCATCTCGCTGGAGAGCGCGGCCGAGTTTCCCGTGCGACTGGTGGAATCGGGTCCGGCCGGCGGTGCGGTATTCGCGGCCAACATCGCCAGTCGTTACGGGCTGGATCGCGTGTTGTCGTTTGATATGGGCGGCACGACGGCGAAGATCTGCCTGATCCGCAATCAAACCCCCAAGACCAGCCGGGTGTTCGAAGTGGCTCGCACCTATCGTTTTAAAAAGGGATCGGGTATGCCGATCTCGATTCCGGTTATCGACATGGTCGAGATTGGCGCTGGCGGCGGTTCGCTGGCCCACGTCGATGCGATGAGACAGATTCGGGTCGGACCGCGTTCGGCAGGGTCTGAGCCCGGGCCTGCCTGCTACGGGCGAGGCGGTACCGATCCGGCGGTAACCGATGCCGATCTGATTCTCGGCAAGCTCGACCCGGACAATTTCGCCGGCGGCTCGATGCAGCTGGATACCGAGGCATCGGGCAAGGCGCTGCAGCAGGCAATCGGCGACACACTGAACATGGATCGGCAGACCAGTGCTTTCGGCCTGGCCGAGGTAGTGGATGAGAACATGGCCAATGCCGCGCGCGTACACGCGGTTGAAAATGGCGAGGATTTATCCGAATACACAATGATTGCGTTTGGCGGTGCCGCGCCATTGCATGCCGGCAGGCTGGCCGAGAAGCTGGGGGTGGAACGTTTTCTGGTGCCACCCGGTGCGGGCGTCGGCTCGGCGATCGGTTTCCTGCGCGCACCATTTAGTTTTGAGGCCAATCGCAGCGTGTATATGCGTTTATCGGATTTCGATGCGCCTGCGATTGTGTCGCTGCTGGGTGAACTGGAAAACGAGGCGACGCGCTTTGTAAAAACCTGCGCACCGGATGCCAGCATCGAATCCGAGTTCAAGGTTTACATGCGCTACACGGGACAAGGCTGGGAAATCCCGATACAGCTCACCCGCGAGCAGGCCATGGCCCCCGATGTCGATACTTTCAAACAACTGTTCGAAACCGACTACGTAACACTGTTCGGCCGCGCGGTGGAGGGTATGGACGTTGAAATTACGGTATGGGCGGTGAACGCCACAACGCCACAACCGGCGGTTAGCCTCACGCCTGAACAAAACGAAACCGGCGCGGCTGATATCGATTCACGGCGCGAACTGTTTGACCCGGCACAGGGTAAAACGCTGGATGCCGCGATCGTGCTGCGAAAGAGCCTGCAACCGGGCCAACGTATCGACGGACCCGCGGCGATCACGGAAGACGAAACCACCATTATTCTGCCGGCCTCCCGCACTGCAATTGCGCGCGCGGACGGTTGCATCGACGTGACCACACAGGGCTGATCACATGACAACAGCAACTTCTGCAGTATCACACCAGGTGATGTGGAACCGATTGATCTCGGTGGTCGAGGAGCAGGCTCAGGCATTGGTGCGCACGGCCTTTTCAACCTCCGTACGAGAGGCGGGCGATCTCTCCGCCGGCGTCTACGACACCAGTGGCCGCATGCTGGCACAGGCGGTAACCGGCACACCGGGCCATGTGAATGCGATGGCTGATGCAGTGCCGCACTTCATCCGCCGCATCGGTGCCGACAATATCTTCGAAAATGATGTTTACATCACCAACGATCCGTGGGAGGGCACGGGCCACCTGCACGATATAACCGTGGTCAGCCCGACATTCCACAGCGGCCGGCACGTCGGGTTTTTTGCCTGTACCGCGCACATTGTCGATATCGGCGGCCGCGGCTTTGGCGCTGATGCCAACTCGGTTTACGAAGAGGGTTTGTATATACCGATTATGAAGTTTGCCGAACGCGGTGAAGTGGATAAAACCCTGGTGCAGATTGTACGCGGCAACGTGCGCGAACCCGATCAACTCGTGGGCGATATCTATGCGCTGGCCACCTGCAACGAGATTGGTCATCGACGGCTCAATGACATGATGGACGAATTCGCGCTCGCCGACCTCACCGGCATTGCCGAATTTATTCTGGAAAACTCACGCACCGCCACGCTCGACCGAATCAACGCCCTGCAGACAGGCAGCGCTGACGGCGAGATGAAGATAGACGGCTACAGCCACCCGGTGACACTGAAGGTTCGACTCGACATCGAGAAAGATCGCATCGTCTGTGATTTCACCGGCACCTCGGGGCTGGATAAAAAAGGTATCAATGTGCCCATGGTTTATACCAAGGCATATGCCTGTTACGCATTGAAGTGTGCGATCGCACCCGAGATTCCAAACAACGCGGCGTCTCTGGCCCCTTTTGAAATCACCGCACCGGAAAACACAATCGTCAATGCGCCCCACCCCGCCCCGGTGGCGCTGCGACACGTCATTGGCCACATGCTGCCGGACACGGTTTACGATGCGCTGGACAAACTGCTGCCTCGCACAGTGCCGGCAGCCGGTGCAGGATGCCTGTGTAATTTCCAGGTTTCACTGCGCCCGCGTTCGGATCTCGACCTGAACAATATCGACGAGACATCCGATGAGTACATCGCCTATAAAAAAGCCCGACGCTCCGAGGTGCTCACGTTCAATTCCGGCGGTTCCGGCGCACGCCCCAGCGCCGACGGCATGAACGCCACGGCCTTCCCGTCGGGTGTGATGACCATGCCGGTGGAAGCAACCGAACACACCGGACCTGTCATAATCTGGCGCAAGGAACTACGCCCCGACAGCGGCGGTGCGGGCGAGTATCGAGGAGGACTGGGGCAATATATGGAAGTGGGTGCCGTGGCGGGACACGAGTTTGATTTTTCTGCCATGTTCGATCGCGTTGATCACCCGGCAGAGGGACGCCAGGGCGGAGCGGATGGCGCCCCCACATCAATCGCACAGGATGATGGCACCGCGATGAAGGGCAAGGGCAAACAGTTCGTACCACACGGGCGCCGCGTTATGCTGTCTTTCCCGGGAGGCGCGGGCTATGGCAACCCCGCCGATCGCAGTTCTGCCCAGGTACAACGGGATCTGGCGCGTGGTTATATTTCGCCGCAAACTGCCAGCACAGACTACGGCCTGACCGACGAGCAAATCGATCAGGTACTCAATGCCGTCAAAACCGGAGAAGCGTTGTAATGTCGAAAAAGATCGAGTTTTCCGCACCGAGTAAAAGCAGCTACGATGTGGTTAT
>CAKZSB010000323.1 GCA_937920585.1 uncultured Granulosicoccaceae bacterium
CATGGCAAGCGCCTTGATCCTGCCGAGCAGCGCGACTACGAATCATTCATGGCACAGCAGTGGGAGAATATTCAGGCGGCAGGGCGAGCGGGGCGAGACGTGGCGTTGTCGGAGCTGATCGATTACGACAGCAAATGGGCATCGTATTACGTGTACTGGCAATCGCTGATGACATCGGAGGATGTCGATCGCTTTTCCCTGCTGGATTTGTATCACTACGAGGACACCGATGAAAACTGGCCGGTGCGCGATGGCTACGGTGGGCTACTTGAGCGCCACGCGGCGGGCCTGGCGATCAAGCTGAATACCGCAGTGAAACGTATTGACTGGAGCGGAAAAACTGTTTCGGTGCAGACCAGCCAGGGAGCGCTGACAACCGACAAAATTGTAGTCACGGTATCGACTGGCGTGCTGGGCGGTCGTGACATCGAGTTTGCCCCGGCGCTGCCAGTGGAAAAGCAGGAGGCGATCGCAGCGCTGCCAATGGGCTGTTACAACAATTTCGCGATGCTGTACGACGAGCCCTGGCCATTTGATGATGACACCCCTGACCGGATCGACTACAGCGATGGCGATGATGTCAACTTCGCATTCAAGCTGCGATGCTCGGGGTGGCCTTATATCTACTGTGCGGTGGCCGGGCGCCAGGCGCGCTGGCTCGAGCGCCAGCCTCAAGCGGCGTCTGAAGATTTGATGATGGGCGCGCTGACTGACATCTTTGGCTCGGATTTCAAGCGCAAAGTCGTTCGGTTTAAAACCAGTGCCTGGGGGGCAGATCCGCTCGTGAAAGGGGCGTTTTCGGCAAGCAAGCCGGGTTTAGCCGATCAGCGTAGCGTTTTGGCAGCACCGCTCGCCGAGCGCCTGTTCTTTGCGGGTGAGGCGACCTCTGAGCGGGCTTTTTGTACCGCCCACGGTGCGTGGCAGAGTGGGCGCGATGCAGTACTTGGTGCAGCTTGTAGCAATACAGGCAATCGCCCGGCGATCCAGCCTTAATGGTGGCGGCTGCTCAGCAATAGTTGCAGTGCGGCGGGCCGAGGCCATTGCGCCAGTGGATCTGATGTGCGCGCGGGCTCAGCGGAAGTGCGCCTGGCCTGGGTTCTGGCTAACCAGTCATTAAAGCGTTCCTGGTAGCGCGCGCCGTTTTTTACCCACCACTGGTCGTTCTGCAGCACCAGATTAGCGGCGTTGTCTGCGTAGCCCGGCAGATGTGGCTGGTATGCCGCGTTCACGAGCGATAGGGCCGAGATTCTCGCTGGGCCATTGCCTGCGGCGGTGGAGTAGCGGCCGTTGACTTGCGGGTGAGCAAGATGCTGAATAAGTGACCAGGCGGCAGCCTGGTTTTGCGAGGACGACGGGATTGCCCAGGTATGGATCTGGTAGAGCGCCTGATCCCACACAATATTCCAGCGCGCGTCACCGTGCGAAAGGGCATAACGTATCCCGGCCTGGCTGCTGATCACAGCAAAACTTGCCCGCCCTTTGTCGATCGCCCGGATTGCCATGTGGTCATTTTCAATCCAGGTGATTTGCCCGCGCAAGCTGTCGAGTGCGTTCTCAATGATCGGCCACGCACGACGCGGGTTATCCAGTGCTGAGTAGACTTCATCCGCGCTGACGCCGTGCGCCAGCAGTGCGCGCTCTGCGATTCCACGGGGTGTTTTTTGCAGCGCGCGCCGTCCCGGAAAGGCGTCGATATCGAAAAAATCCGCGAGTATTGCCGGCCTCGGTGCACTGAAACTGGCGTTTGAAATAATGACTGAACTGCTGATGGTGTGCCCGACAGCGCACGGCATCAGGCTGTTGGGCAGATAGTCATCGCGTACCGTCGACAGATCCAGCGGGGCCGGCAGGCGGCTGACTGGAAGCAGAAACAAATCCCCTCGATCACAGGCATCCTGTGCGGTGCTGATGTCGATATCGATGATATCGCCCGCTGGCAGCTTGTCGCTGCTGATCCGAAGTTGCGTCTCAGTAAAAACGACATCGGGAAAATTTTTCAGCTGATTCTTCAAGGTGCCGAGGTGGATGCTGTCAGTGTGCCGAACCACCAAAGATCTTTCCTTTGATGGGGGCTCAGCCGATTGAACGGGCAGCAAACTGGCCAACAGCCAGGCTGTCGCGACGATGAAATATTTCGGGTTTTTGGATTTCTTAAACAAGCTGTCCGGCGCCTCATACAGCGAATGCGTTTTTTGTCTGCAGTAACTGTAGCAGTCAACTATATAACAACAACCAGTTCGCAAAATCTGGGTCGCAAATGCGGGTACGTATTTGTGGCAGTGGTGGTTGGTTCGCAAGTTCAAATAAGAAAAGGCCCGTGATCATTGATTCCGGGATTGGTTTTAACAAGTAACAGGAAGGCATAGATGCCCGAAGCTCATTCAAATCTCAGTGCCAGCGATGACAGGCGTTCCGAAGACGGTGCCGATAAGGACATTGACTTGCGGATGTATGCCCTGACGCTGCGCAAGCATCGCTGGGTCATTCTGCTGTTTACGGCATTGTCTGTAGCCGCCGCGATCTGGGTGGTAAACGGTATGACACCGATTTATCGGGCATCTGCAGAACTGTTGATCGAGTCGAAAACGACTAACACAGCGGGCATCCAGAATTTTTTTGACGGCAACATGAAGGATGTTGATTACTACTACACGCAGTACGAAGTGTTGAAATCCCGTCGCCTTGCACGTCGTGTGATGGAAAAGCTCGACTTATTCAAACACCCTGAGTTCCATCGCCCCGCTGATGCGAATGCCGTTGTTGACGCGCCGGTGTCCGAGAATAGCGGTATTGGCTTCGGTGAGGCTGCCGGATTCGGAATGGATTCTGTGGAACCGGAGTCGGTCGAGGAGCAACTGGCGGTCAATCGATTTCTCGCCAGGCTCAGGGTCGAGCCGATAAAGCGCACCAAGCTTGTCACGATCAGTTTTGAATCGGCCGATCCGGTGCTTGCCGCGCAGATAGCGAATGCGGTGGGCGAGGGCTATATCGTGAATTATATGGATACTCGCATGGAGATGAGTGAAACGGCGACAGCCTGGCTGGCCGAGCGTCTCGCTGGTATCAAGATTCGCCTGGCGGAAGCACAGGGCCGTTTGCTCGACTACAAAGAAGCGCATGGCTTGATCGATGTCGGTGGCAGTGTTGGCGGCCTGAATGAGCAGCAGGTTGGCATTGTTACCACCAAGCTGATCGAGGCGCAGCGCTCTGCCGCTGAATCCAAGATTCTGTTCGATGAAATCGGCGAAACCGGCAAATCGAACCCTGAAGCGCTGCTGAGCTTGCCTATCATCAATTCAGATGAACTGGTCAGGAAATTCAAGCTGGTCCGTCAGGAGGCGCAGTTTAGTCTTAATGAGTTGTCGAACAGGTATGGCGAGAAACACCCGAAGGTAATCGACGCCACGTCAAGGTTGAGAACCGCGCGTGCGAACCTGCGCCAGCAGATTGTGAACATCGTCGATTCTATCGAGAAAGATTATCTGCTGAGTCAGCAGAGCGTTGAATCGTTGCAGGAGACGCTCGATAGCGAGACCGGCAAGATTCAGGCGGTAGATCGCAATCGTATGGAGCTGATTACCCTCGAGCACGAAGTAGAGGCTAATCGCAAACTCTACGATACTTTTTTCAGCCGGATTCGCGAAGTTGACGAAGCTGAAGACATGAGCAGCTCGAACGCGCAAATATCAGAGATAGCTGAAGTACCGTTGCACCCGGTGAAACCGCAGAAATCATTGATCGTTCTGTTGGCGGGGCTCCTGGGGCTTGGTGCGATTGTGGGTTGTGTGCTGCTATACGAATCGATGGATGGCACGATCAATAGTACGTCCGACATTGAATCGAAACTGAAGCTGAAGATGCTGGGGATCATTCCCCTGGTGCCGAAAAAGGCAATGGGAGACAGCAAAAACAAGGCTCTGGTGCCAGGCAGTCAAACCAGTGGCAATCAGTTTGACGAAAGTATCCGCACAATACGTACGAGCATTTGCCTTGAAGATCTGCAAGAGAAGCAGCAGGTCATCATGGTGACATCGGCGCTGCCTGGTGAGGGGAAATCGACTTTGGCAAGCCACCTGGCTTACAGCTTTTCACAGCTGGAGCGAGTGCTGTTGATCGAGTGCGATATGCGTCGGCCAAGTCTGCACCGTGCATTCGAGTTCGACACCAAAGGCGGGCTGTCTGAACTGCTGAACGGACAGAATCAATTCGTCGATTGCATCAGCCTGGATACTGTCGGTGACATGGATGTCATTCCCGCCGGCACCATACCGGACAAGCCACTGGAGTTGCTCAGTTCCAAACGTTTCGAGCACCTGATTGAGCAAATGAAAAAGCGCTACGATCGAATCATCATCGATAGTGCACCGGTGCAGGCTGTGAGTGACGCTTTGCTGTTGGGGCAATACGCGCAAACCGTGATATTCGCAGTGCGCGCAGCGCAAACGCCGAGTGTGGTGTGTGAGCGTGGAGTAGCCCGGCTTCGTCAGGCTGGCGTGAAGATTTCCGGCGCGGTGGTAACCTGCGTGAACATTGCCAAGATCAATGGCTATGGCGGCGAGCTGCAGTACCAGGGTTACTACGACTACTACGGTTACAGCGACGAGCAACAGCTCGAGGTCGTCAAGACTGCCGAGAAAAAGAAAGACAAGGAAGAGGAAGTGGAACTGGCTTGACGCCGGTTTTAATCGGGTAGTTTGAAAGCGCCGGCCAATGCCGGCGCTTTTTGTTTGAGGTCAGGTGATTTCCTGATGTACATCGTCCAGTGCGGCAATCAATCGATCGAACATCAAATTGAGTTCGTCATCGTTGATGACCAGTGGCGGGCAGAATGCGATTCCGTCGCCCGGTACCGGGCGTAGTATCAGGTTGTGTTTTCTCGCGTGTGCAGCAACCTTTGCTGCGATTTTGTCGCCAACCGGATATTGCTCACGCGATTGCTTGTCGGCAACCAGCTCTGCAGCGCCAATCAGGCCCACGCCACGCGCCTGACCGACCAGCGGGTGCTGGGCGAGGCGATCAAGGCCGTGCCGCACCGTGGGCTCCAGTGATTTCACATGCGATGTGATATCGCGCTCGGCATAGATTTTCAGTGTTTCGATCGCCACTGCAGCCGAGACAGGATGTCCGCCGTAGGTGTTGCCGGTTCCAAATACGCCTAGTTTGTCGCTGCCGGCTACGAGTCCTTCGTAGACCTGTTCGCTGATAAGTACCGCGCCAATCGGCAGATATGCCGAGGACAGTTGCTTGGCGCAGGTCATTATGTCGGGTGCGATGCCGTAAGTCTGGCAGCCGAACATTTCACCGGTTCGGGCAAAGCCGCAGATGACTTCGTCGGCGATAAACAGAATGTCGTGTTTCCTGAGCAGGGCCTGGACTTTTTCGAAGTAGGTTTCGGGCGGCAGCAACACGCCGCCAGCACCCATCACTGGTTCGGCGATAAAGGCTGCAATCGTATCTGCGCCTTCTTGTTCGATCATCGCTTCCAGGGATGCGACCAGGCGATCCGCGAAGGCGATTTCGGTTTCATCGTTGTGCCCTTCACGATAATAGTGTGGCGCTTCTGTGTGCAGCACCGGGATGGCGGGCAGATCGAAGCCGTCCTGCACATAGGGCAGACCGGTCAGGCTGCCCGCTGCAATCGTCACGCCGTGATAGGCGCGCTTGCGAGCAATGATCTTCTTTTTCGCCGGGCGGCCGTGGGCATTGTTGTAGTACCAGACCATCTTGATTGCACTGTCAACAGCCTCAGATCCAGAGTTGACAAAAAATGCCCGGCTGATCGGATCGGGTGCAAGATCGACCAGCATATCGGCCAGCACCACGGCGGGCTCGGTTGCGCGGTGTGCAAACAGGTGTGAGTAGGGCAGCTCTTTCATTTGGCGGGTGGCGGCGTCGACCAGTCGTGGTTCATTAAACCCCAGCGAGGTGCACCACAAACCGGCCATGCCCTCGATCAGCTGATTGCCCTGATCGTCCCACACGTAGATTCCCTCGCCGCGAGTGATCACGAACGGGCCTTCATCCCGGTGAGCGGACAGATTGGTATACGGGTGTACCGATCGGGCCTGATCGATTTCGGCGAGTGTCTGGGCTGCTTGTGTCATGGGGACCCTCTGTTGGTCAGCTGGCGCTTGCCCGGTGATAAGAGCATTTTGGCAATTGCGGGTAGAATGCAGCAGTTTGCTGCGACCGAGTGCCGATTATGTCAAACAACCTGGATAGCGGGATGTTTTTTCAAGGTATGTGTGAGTTGCTGACTGGCGCGCGAACCGCGCTGATGGCAACCAGTGACAACGCCGGGCTGCCAGAAATCAGTTATTCGCCCTTTGTTATCCGCAACGGAAGCCTTTACGTTTTTCTGAGCGACCTCTCGCTGCACACCGGAAACCTGAAGCAAAACCCGCGCGCCTCGTTGCTGTTTATTGAAGACGAGCAGCAGGCTGAAAACCTGCACGCCCGGCGGCGAGCAACGTTTGCCGTTGCGGCAGAGTTGATCGCCCGAACAGATACGGATTTTGCCCCGGTGCTGGCTGAAATGGAGCAACGCTTTGGCGAGATCATGCAAGTACTGCGGGAACTTCCGGACTTTCATTTGTTCTGTATGAAACCGGCCAGTGTCACTGTGGTTCTGGGGTTTGCTCAAGCTCGAACTTTCGATTGCGACGGCTTTCCTGCTGCAGGCTAACCAGCACTAGTTAAGGCTTGCAAGCGGTTCGGCGGCACGCGCGCAGTTTGATAGCATCACTTGCCTAAAAATATGCAAGCGCTTACACTGGCCCGCAAACCGCTGTCGCAACGAAGCACCGGAATCCAGAGTATTTCGTTGGCGACAATCCGTCCTTTTGCGGGTGGATACGGTTGACTTACCGGGCACGGCTGCGCATAGTCGTGGCGCCCTGGCCACGGTGAGGCACAGGTTAAACAATTTTTCTACCTCTGGAGGGTACATGAAGCTGAAACATTTTTTTGGTGCAAGCATACTGAGTGCAGCCATGGTTGCCGGTACTGCGCTGGCAGAGACCACCATTCGCGTGCAGTCGGTGCTGTCGGATACAGCTGACGAAGTATTCATGCTTAAGGAATTCGCCAAAGACGTCTCCGAACTGACAGGTGGCTCACTAACTATTGAAGTGTTGCCTGCCGGCGCCGTCGTTGGCCCACGTGACATCATGGATGCGGTAGACGCCGGTCTGGTTGAAGCCGGATTCGCATGGACTCACTACTGGGGCGGTAAGCACGTTGCGGCGAACCTTTTCGGTGCTCCTGTTGCGGGCGCGGGCGTCGGCATGGACAACATCGCGTTCCTGAGCTGGTTCCAGTACGGCGGTGGTAAAGAGCTGTACGATCGTCTTTGGGGTGAAATGGGTGTGAACGTCAAGGGCTTCATGCTGCAGCCGGTAGGCCCGGAAGCACTGGGTTGGTTCCCCAAGCCGATCGAGTCTATGGATGATTTCCGCAAGATGCGTTTTCGCGCTCCTCCCGGCATGGTAGGCGCAGCCTACGCTGACATCGGCGTTCCAGCCGTTGCAATGGGTGGCGGTGATATTCTGCCAGCACTGGAGAAAGGCACAATCGACGCAGCTGAATGGTGCTGCCCGAAGCCTGACTCTGTATTCGGCTTCCAGAAGGTACTGAAGCACTATTATCTGCAGGGTCTTCACCAGGTCGTCGTGAACGCCGACATGTACCTCAACCTGGACGTCTACAACGACCTGACTGATATCGAAAAGAAAGCGCTGGAAGTTGCTGCTAACGCATCGTTGTCAAAGTCAATGTCCTACCGGATTTACGAAAACGGTAAAGCGCTTAAGGATCTGACTGACAATCACGGCGTTATTCTGGAAGACACCCCGGCGGACTACTTCACCGAGTACATGGCTGCTGCAAGAAATGCGCTGCAAGCTGCTGCTGACGAAAACGAATTCTTCGCAGAAGTCTGGCAGTCTCAGAAGGACTTCGCAGACATCGCGGTCCCGTTCTGGGCCGGTGCGCAGGCTTCGAACGCAGG
>CAKZSB010000324.1 GCA_937920585.1 uncultured Granulosicoccaceae bacterium
TCTGTTGGCGGGTCTTGCCAATCTGGCATTGCCAAAAGATCTTTGCGAAGATTCCACCGTCCTTGGACAGACGCTTGAGTTACTCGATGAACTGCTGCTGGTCATGTCGGCCAACACCGGGCTGGAGCACGAAAATATCACCCACGGTGACGTCTGGCTGTTCACCATGCTCGGCAGGCGCATCGAGCGCGCTCATCAAATTGCGGTCACGGTGTCGGCCGTGATGTCGGTGCACCGTGAAAATCCGCGCCTGCTTGAATACCTTTTGCGATTGTTCGACAGCGTGATGACTTACCGCGCACGCTATCACAGCGGCCTGGACAACAGGCTGGTGCTGCAGTTGTTGTTACTCGATGAAATTAATCCGCGCTCGCTTGCCTATCAGTTCAAGTGCATTCAGGATCTGATTGCTGACTTGCCCGGACGCCGTACAGTATCCAATGGTGATCCGCTGAATCGACTGGCAGTGGCCGGACTGAGCAGGGTGCGACTGGCGGATCCCGAACACCTGCTAAACACCGAGCGAGACGCCAGGCAGAGTCTGCAAAAATTTCTGCGCGTCTTGCAGGATCTCTCCGCATCGATGACCAATGCGATCACCGCGCAGTATTTCACACACACAGAAAAACGTCAGCAGATCGGGCCGGCCAATATCCACAATGCGATGAGCAGCACTCATCCGTTTGCCGCCGATGAGGTTGGGCCAGGGTGAAGCTCGCCGTTCGGCACCGCACTCACTACGGCTATGCGGCAGTGGCCAGTCAATCACTGAACCAGGTATGTCTCACGCCGCGTGACACAGATTATCAGCGCTGTCTGCAGTCGTCGGTAGACGTGATGCCTCGTCCTGACAGCCTCGAACACCGACGCGACCAATACGGCAATCAGGTGACGTCATTTAATCTCAACGCCGAACACCGTCAGTGTGAAATTATTGTCTCATCACTGGTGCAAACCAGCGACCAGCTGCCCGATTTACCAGCGGGCCTGTCATCGCTGGATAATCGCCTGGCACTGAAAAGCCTAAGCGATCGGCAAGCATTGATGGCCCGGGATTGCCTGTTGCCTTCACCGTCGGTGCCGATGGATCATGCCGTCGATGCAGTGATCGCGGAATTGCCTATTGGCGACCTGCCGGTGATCACCTACGGGCAACAGCTAATGGCACATATCTACTCAAGCTTTAAGTATGAGTCGGGGTTTTCAAACCTGGTTACACCATTGAGTGACATTGTGCGAGCGCGCAAAGGCGTGTGTCAGGACTTCGCCCATCTGGCGATTGCGATCTTGCGAAGGCAGGGCGTGCCAGCCCGTTATGTTAGTGGTTATCTGGAGACGCTGCCGCCACCGGGGGAAGTCAAATTGCAGGGGGCCGATGCGTCGCACGCATGGTTTTCAGTCTACTCGGCCGACGCGGGCTGGTGGGATTTTGATCCAACCAATAACAAGCGCCCCGATGCGCAATACATCACCACCGCGTGGGGGCGCGACTACGACGATGTGGTACCAATAAAGGGTGTAGTGTATGGTGGAGGCTCGCACACGCTGACCGTTGAGGTCGATGTGAATCGAACAGAAACAGCTCCCACGCTGGTGACATAAGGAACAGGCCTATGGCAAAGAGTCGATGGCATGAGTACCACAACCCACACTGTCACGACGCACTATACGACGAGCTTTTACAAACCGATGGTCAGCCGCGAGTCGCTGGCAAAGAACTAAAAAACTGGCTCGACAACCTCGATGACCATGCCTTGTTGCAACGCCGTCAGGCGGCGGAACTGGCGATACGTCAAATGGGCATCACTTTTACGGTCTACGCCGATAAAGGCAACATTGATCGTGAATGGCCGTTCGATCTGATCCCTCGCATTATCGATGCAACCGAGTGGCGCGCTATTGAACGCGGCCTCAAGCAACGCTTAAAAGCACTCAACTGTTTTATTCACGATCTCTACAATCAGCAGTCGATTCTCGACGCCGGCATCGTGCCGCGTGAGCTGATTGCCACTTCAGTTAACTTTCGTCCCGAGTGTGTGGGCTTGCAACCACCGCACGAAGTGTGGGCGCATATTTGCGGCAGTGATCTGGTACGCGACAGCGACGGCACCATGTACGTGCTGGAGGATAATCTTCGCGTACCGTCCGGCGTCTCCTACATGATTGAAAATCGCGAGATCATGAAACGCACGGTGCCGGAACTGTTCAATACCTGTCGAGTGTTGCCGGTAGACAGCTACACCAGCGATTTGCGACGCATGCTGGCATCGCTGTCGGATCGCAGCAACCCGATGATATGCGTGCTGACACCGGGGGTGTATAACTCAGCTTATTTTGAACACGCGTTTCTCGCCCAGGAAATCGGTGCCGAGCTGGTCGAAGGGCGCGATCTCGTTGTCGAAGATGATCAGGTATTCATGCGCGACGTAGATGGCCTGATCAAAGTCGATGTCATCTATCGTCGTGTTGACGATGCCTTTATCGATCCCGAGTGCTTCAACCCGGATTCCACACTCGGCGTACGCGGGTTAATGCGAGCGTGGCGCAAGGGCAATGTGGCGATCGCCAATGCGCCTGGCGCCGGTGTGGCCGATGACAAAGTCGTCTACTCCTATGTGCCGGATATCATCCGTTTTTATCTGGATGAAGAGCCACTGATCGCCAACGTACCAACCCATCGTTGCGATGAGCCCGAATCGCGTCAATACGTGTTGGCCAACCTCAATAAACTGGTGGTGAAACCGGCCAATGAGTCGGGTGGTTATGGCATGTTGATCGGTCCTCACAGCACGCCTGAGCAACAGGCCGAGATGGCGGCACAACTGGAAGCTGATCCACGCAATTACATCGCACAACCCACACTCGCGCTGTCTACCGCGCCAACGATCAGTGACGACGGCGATACAATGACACTGGCGGCACGGCACGTCGATCTGCGTCCCTTTATTCTGCAGGGCGGTGAGATGACGACGGTGACCACCGGCGGTCTGACCCGAGTGGCTCTGGTACCAGGCTCACTGGTGGTGAACTCTTCGCAGGGCGGCGGCAGCAAAGACACGTGGGTAGTGCAAAGCCCGGAGGCGGCGACGGATCCGGTCCGCCACAACAGCACAGAAACGGCCACGCAACAATCACAAAGTCAGGAGTAGCGGCGAATGCTCTCACGTGTTGCTGAAAATGTTTTTTGGCTCAGTCGCTATCTCGAGCGAATTGAAAACACCGCCCGGCTGATCAATGTGTATGGTCAATCGCTGCTGGATTTGCCTGACGTCGACGACCACGATGGCTGGATGCCACTGATTTCTATTTCCGGTCTCGATGAACAGTACCAACAGTATTTCGATCGTGCCAGCGAACAACAGGTGACGGCGTTCCTGTTATCCGATGAGCGCAATCCGGGCTCGATACGCAACGCCGCCGTGGCGATTCGCAACAATCTGCGCAGTTCCAGAGATATTTTCCCCAAACAAATGTACGAAAAGATCAGCACACTTTATCGCTATATCAATCAACAGCTGGCCAATGGTGTGAACCTTGCGAATCGGCGCCGCTTTCTCGATGCCATCAGCCGTCAGGCGCTCGAGATTTCAGGCGCGGTGCACGGCACCCTGCGTCACGATCAGGCCTACAAGTTCATGCGCATGGCCTGTTACCTGGAGCGCGCCGATATGACAACACGGGTGCTTGACGTACCTTCCTCGCTGCTTGCGGCAGACAAAAGCGCAGGCGAACTCAGTGCGTTCGAGAACCGCCACTGGAGCGGTGCACTGCAGTCATTGTCGGCAACACAGATGTATCGTCGCCACGTGCGCCAGCCCGTCAGTGCAGAGGGCTGTCTGGCTTTTCTGCTCAACGATGAGCAACTGCCGGGGGCTTGTCGCTTTTGTCTGGTGCGGCTTAATCGGTGTCTTGAATCGTTTAAAAATAACGATTCAGTTCGCGCGACTGTATTGCAACAACTGGAAAAACTGGATCAGGTTGATATCTCCCGGCTTGCAGCAGACGCCAGCGCACGCCATCAGTTTCTGGATGACCTGCAGCTTGGACTGATCGAGACGGACTGCGCTATCGCCGCCGCCTATTTTCCACCACCGGTGGCAACCGCATGAGTATTAAGGTAGCGATTGATCACACCACAACCTACCAATACGATAAAGCCGTCACACTCGCACCGCATGTGATAAGGCTTAAGCCGGCGGCACACTGCCGTACGCCAATTCTGGCATACAGCCTGAGCGTGACGCCGCAAACGCATTTCATCAACTGGCAGCAGGATCCGTTTGGCAACTATCTGGCGCGGCTGGTGTTTCCCGAGCCCTGCCGCGAACTGACTGTTAAGGTGGATCTCATTGCGCAACTCAATGTGATCAATCCGTTCGATTTTTTTGTCGAAGACAGCGCGGAGGAATTTCCGTTTCAATACGATGATGTTACGCGCACCGAATTACAGCCTTATCTGGAAGTCGATCCACCCGGGCCCCTTTTACAGCAATGGCTGAAAAAAAATCGCCCGCCGAAACAAAAAATAATCGATGCACTGGTCAGTATCAATCAGGCGCTGGAACACGACATTGAATACCAGTTGCGGATGGAGCCCGGCGTACAGAGCAGCGAGGAGACGCTGCGTCGCGCAACAGGCTCCTGCCGCGATTCCGGCTGGACCCTGGTCGAGGTGTTGCGCCACTACGGCATGGCGGCCCGATTTGTCTCGGGCTACCTGATACAGCTTACCCCAGATATCAAATCGATCGACGGGCCGGCAGGTACAGCTGAAGATTTTACCGATCTTCACGCCTGGGCAGAGGTTTATTTACCGGGTGCTGGCTGGGTTGGCATGGACCCGACCTCCGGACTGTTTGCCGGTGAGGGTCACATACCACTGGCTTGCACACCGCAACCCATCAGTGCCGCACCCATCACCGGCGCTGCCAGTGCCGCCGCCAGCGATTTCTACTTTCACAATCGTATCAGTCGCTTTGATGAGCGACCCCGTGTAACGCTGCCGTATTCAGATTCAGTCTGGAATCGCGTGCTGTCGCTGGGCGAGCAGGTTGATCAAAAACTGGCTGCCGATGATGTGCGCCTTAGCATGGGTGGCGAGCCTACGTTTGTATCCGTTGATAATCTCGACGAACCCGAATGGAACGATGCAGCGCTGGGCGAGCAGAAACTGCAACGCTCGCATGAGTTGTTGCTAAAACTGCGCGAGCGTTTTGCGCCGCAGGGTATCGTCTCATTCACACAGGGCAAATGGTACCCGGGTGAACCGACACCGCGCTGGTCACTCAATTGTCACTGGCGCACAGATGACGAGCCGATCTGGCGCAGCACGGAACGCATCGCACAAGCCGGCGAGGGTGACTCGCAAATTGATGACGCCAGGCGTTTGATGACAGGCCTGTGTGCCGAGTTGAATCTCGATGAAACACCGCTGCGTGCACTGTACGAAGATCCGCTCTACCATCTACACCTGGAGAGTCTGTTGCCGCCATCGAGTACGCTTGCAACGCTCGATCTCGACGATAGCGACAGCCGTGCACAGCTTGTAAAAAAACTCTCTGCCGGGCTCGATAAGCCGGTTGGTTTTATGTTGCCGCTGGAATGCGATGGCTCACACTGGCGCAGTTCTGTGTGGCCCACCCGCCGCGATGAAATATTTCTGGTGCCGGGCGATTCGCCCGCCGGGCTGCGCCTGCCACTGGATACACTGCCGGAAGATGAAAGCATCGATCGCGATGCTCGACAAACGCCACAGGATCCCTTCGATGCACCGGCGTCGCTGCCCGGCTACGATCAGTTGCAAAAATGGCTGGGTAGCAGTGGGGAAGGTAAGAAATCGCCATCGATGCGGCCCGATACAGCTGATGATCTGGTTCGCACGTCGCTGTGTGCCGAGGTTCGCGACGGCACGATCTATCTGTTTATGCCGCCTGTCACCCATGCCAGCCATTGGCTGTGGTTACTGGCAGCGCTGGAGCGTGCGTCAATTTCCGCAGATGTAACTTTGGTGCTCGAAGGATACGAACCTCCGCACGATGCGCGATTGCAATCGTTTCGTATCACACCCGACCCGGGTGTGGTGGAAGTGAATATTCATCCGTCGGGCAACTTTAGTGAGTTGGTGCATCGCACCGAAGCGCTCTATGAGGCGGCGCGCGAGTGCGGGCTAAGTGCTGAAAAATTTATGGTGGATGGCCGCCACACCGGCACCGGCGGTGGCAATCACGTCACCCTGGGTGGTTTCACCGCGGCAGACAGCCCGTTCCTGCGACGGCCCGAATTGCTCGGCAGCCTGATTCGCTACTGGCAGCATCACCCCAGTTTGTCGTATCTGTTTTCGGGATTGTTTATTGGCCCGACCAGCCAGGCGCCGCGTGCTGATGAAGCGCGCACCGAGACGATCTACGAGCTCGAAATGGCTCTGTCCCGTTTACCGCAGGGCGAGAACGACAGGCCCTGGTTTGTCGACCGGCTGCTGCGCAACATCCTGGTTGATATCACTGGCAACACGCACCGCGCCGAGATCTGTATCGATAAACTCTACTCTCCGAGTGGACCGGCGGGCCGGCTGGGCATTGTTGAGCTGCGCGCATTCGAGATGCCACCGCACGCCAGAATGAGTGTGGTTCAGGCGCTGCTGGTTCGCTGCCTGATCAGCCGGTTCTGGAACGAGCCCTACACCGACAAACTGGTCGCCTGGGGTACGCAATTGCACGATCGATTTATGTTGCCGCACTATTTATGGCGCGATCTGCAGGACATCATCGATGACCTGAATACTCGTGGTTATGCGTTCGAGCCGGATTGGCTGGATGCCTTTTTCGAATTTCGATTCCCGGTTTATGGCGAGCGCAAAGTGGGCGATATTACCTTGGAGCTGCGAGCCGCGATTGAACCGTGGCATGTGCTCGGTGAAGAGGCCACCGCCTCCGGCATGGCCAGATATGTCGACTCATCAGTCGAGCGTCTGCAGTTGAAAGTCAGCGGCATGACAGGATCGCGGCATGCGGTTACCTGCAATGGCCACGAGCTGCCGCTGGTCTCCACCGGTACGCCAGGTGAATTTGTCGTTGGCGTGCGCTATCGCGCGTGGCAACCGCCGTTTTGCCTGCACCCGGATCTGCCGGTCGATGTGCCGCTGGTGTTTGATTTGATCGATCGCTGGAATGGTCGCAGCCTGGGCGGTTGTGCCTACCATGTCAGCGATCCCGGTGGGCGCAGTTACGAGGACAAACCAGTTAATGCGAACGTCGCCGAGGCGCGCCGGCTGACGCGCTTTGATCCGGATCACCACACGCCTGCGGCTGCGGCGATCCGCAGCAGTGCTCCACCCGCAGGCGGGCGATACGAGCCATTGCCTGCGCGCGACACCATGCCGCAGGCCAAACCACTGGCGGCCAATCGCAGCTACCCGTGCACAGCGGATCTGCGCCAGGCGGCGAGTGAATCCAAGTGATTCAGCGGTTGCAGTGAGTGTGTGATCAGTCGGCGGCTGGCGCGGGTTCGTCGCGCTCGATCAGGCCGAGCCGTTTTGCGCGGCGCTCCCATTGCTTGCGTGCGAGCACCTGCATGTCGGCCTCGCCGTCCACTTCATCGACAATCTCCATGCCGAGCAGGGTTTCGATGACATCTTCCATCGTCACGATCCCCGCCATGCCGCCGAATTCGTCGACTACCATGGCGATGTGCGAGTGCTCGGTGGTGAAATGGGTGAAGAGTTCCGGGATCGGAAAATCCTCTTTTACCGCGGTCAACTCGCGCCGTATGGCGCTTAGTGGTTCGCTGTCGCGTTTGTCGACCAGTGCGGCGAGCAGGTCGTCGCGCAGAAAGTAGCCGGTGACGTGGTCGATCGCGTCGCTGTACAGCGGGATGCGCGAGAAGCGCAGGTTCGGATGCTCGCCGTGAAAGTCGGTCAGTAGCTGATCTTCCTGTGCCGCGATCACCACGGTGCGCGGTGTCATTACGTCTTTAGCGCGGACCGAATCAAAGCGCATAAAGTTTTGCAGCAGATTCGATTCGCGTTCGTCGAACACGCCTTCTTTGGCACCTATTTCGGCCATCGCCGAGAAGTCGGCACGGCTCAGCACGCTCTTGGTTTTGCCTCTCATCAGCAGCCCGGTGATGAACTGGCTGACGATCACCAGTGGCCCGAGCAGAAAGATGATCACCTTCAGCACGCGAACCGTGAAACCGGCCAGTTCCTGCCAGTAGAGTGCGCCGAGGGTCTTGGGGATGATCTCGGACAAAATCAGAATTGCCAGCGTCATTACTACCGGAATGATCAGCGTCGAGACGATGGTGTCGCCCCAGATAATCGCCGCCTGCGCGCCCACGCCGATCGCGCCGACGGTGTGGGCAATGGTGTTCAGTGTGAGAATGGCGGCCAGTGGACGGTCGATATTCTGCTGGAAGTCAGACAGCGACTGGCCGATCGGCGGGTTTTCGGTGAGCTGGCGTTCAGCGTAGGCCGGGCTGATACTGAGCAACACGGCTTCCAGCACCGAGCACAGAAACGAGGCCAGAATCGATACCAGAAAAAACAGAATGATCAGTGTGTACATAGCGTTCGCGTGCCTCAGATCAAACGATTATAGGACAGACGGGTAGTGCAGGCGGTGACAAACTGGTTGGGGGAGCAACCCAATCGCACGGGGTTGTGCTGACATCGACGGTTAACAGACGATGCTCGATTTGCGATTGTCCGGTCAGGCGGGGCGAAGAGTGGTAAACGGCTGACGCAGCCGGCTGGAAAGTTGTGCCCGAAGGCGGGCCGAAGAAGCATCTGAGGAGGTCCCGGGCCGGGCAGGCGCTGAATTGTCATCGAGTATAGATGCGGTGTTCGCCGCGTTGATTTGTTCAACGCCACGCACGGGCAAAGCGCATGGTGTGCGGTGCTTTGCAGGCGCGTCCTTCAGACAGATTCCACGGGTATTGACGATTGCCTGCCCGCGTCCGTTGCGCAAGTGACCAGCACCGGCTACAGCTACGCAGCACTGTCGGGATACATAGACGCTTTTGCGATTGCAAAAAACGCCAGGTGATCGGCAGCTGTTATCGGCGATGCGAGATTGTGCCTTTGTCGGCAAGGGAGGGCGTGGCGCAAAGCCATTCGTCCATGCCGGTTTGAATCTTCAACGTCGGGTGCGCAAGGTTGGTGCGCCTATGCGGCGTCTAACGCCAGCAAACGCCAGGCTACCTGTTGAGCGGCAGCATTTTCTGTTGTGAGGCCCGGACAAAAAATCTGTCTGAACCATTTGCACCGATAGGATTAACACCTGTTTCGATACGATGGTCACAGGCGGTACCCGGCGCTTGCATCCATTTCAGTCGGACTTAAAAAATCCTGCCTGGGCCGCCAGGGTGTCCAGATCATCATCGTCCCACGAGCGCGAGCCAATGATATGCACAGGAAGAATTGCAGCATCCAGTAGCTTTTGGCAAAGCGCGTGATACCCCGACCAGAAATCGACAAATCCGGATCTTCCCCGGAGGTTATTGGCAACGCCCAAAGGTGTTCGTTCCACGTATCGGTAGAGCTTGTGTGACCATTCGTCCCCGCGTTCGGTCAAGACGGTGTCGCAGTGTTTCGCTGGATTATCCACTGCAAGGTATACCAGTGCAGTTTTTGGCTTGAGTGATTGCCACTGGTAGAAATAGTCCTCTATCTGCGATCTGCAGAAACGATTGGCATAGAGAAAACGTACCGTGCTTTGAAACGCGTAGCCGTCAAGAATGACTGTGCCGTTTGTCGATTCGGGGAATGTCCTCCATGCGATCAAATACGTCAGAGGAAGGTTGTCCCGTTGAGTGCGGGCGTGCGCAGATTTTGGGGTGAGCGGATGGTTGCATGCTTCTTCCCGCCACCAGTTCGCGTCTGTCCCGTTGCGTCTCAACAGTCCACAAAACCGTTGAGAAGCCGTTGTCTTTCCTGCCCCTGGAAGGCCTTCGAAATGGATGCTGGTAAGCATACTGATAAACTATCGCTGCGGTTGTCTGTTCGGATGGCCAGGCCTGGCCCAACACTTACTCGACTTCTCGACCCGCTTGTCCCGGCCGCAGTGAATTTCTTGCCTTTAACCCACGCTAACTTTTCTGTGTCGGGTGGTTTTGATCGGTTCCGAAGATTGAGTGGATGGCGCCGGTTTGAGTGGCTGGAATAGGATTCTGTAGCGGGAAGAAACTGTTTTCACTGCACCAGCTGGCGAACCCCTCCAGCAATTCCAGCAGTGCGTCATGAAACTCTGTGTCTTCGTGCATGCCAGCGATCTCCTTTTGGGTTTGGATTTTTGCGTGACGGCTGGCGGGTGCAGGGTGTGTGGTTCGGCTGACGGGAAATAGTTGTTCAACTACCTCAAGCAATCGAAAAAACACCAGTGGCATCGAGAGAAATTGCGTGTTGATCCGCAGGTTTGGCAAGGTTGAATGTTGTTTTACCACCTCACAGTAGTATTGAAAACCCATGCTGTCTGCTTCGTATTCTTCGATATGGCTGGTGTCGTTAGCGGAGACTGATGCGGCAGTGCCGTTGTGGCCTGCGATGGCCTGCATGCGATGTTTACGCGTATGACCCATAGTGTTGTGCGATAACTCATGGCAGATGATGAACGCATAGATTGCGCTGCCACAATAGCTGCCCACCATTGTCAAATCGTAGTCGCGAGTGATGATCGCGGTGAAATCGTCCGGCGTAACGCGATTTGCATGCTTGAAGCGCTTAAAGGTCGCGATTTCGTTGAGCAGGTAGCGAAAGTAAAACTCTACCTGCGCGTCGGTTGGTTTGCTGTACACGCACACAATCGACGTGATAACGATGCTGTGGATGAATTGCTGAAACTCTGAATCGAACACGATGACATAGTCGCCGTTACTGGTTGTGCAGGCGAATGCGTTGAGGTCTCCTGTCTTTGCGTAGCAGTAGTGAATATTGGATTTATCCAGCGCGTTGGCGAGAACGATGTCGTCAAAATAAGATAGAAACACCGGGTCGGGATTTGCGATTATTTCGCTGGTATCGGCACCTCGCGAGACACCGGCTCTCTCCCAGGCGTCCCACGCATTATTGGCAGCCCGGACGGCGGTAGCGGAGTTGCCGCCGGTGGGAGACAGCGAGCGAATGAGTCGAACATAGTCTTCGCCCGAGACTGTGGAACTCAACCCGGATCTCCTTTCTCGTCTGATTCCGGGCTGGCTGATTTGTGCTGTTCCAGCGCGTGCTCCAGTGCCTTCTTTTCAACTGGCACCGCTTTGCCGTCGATCTCAATGGTGTCGATCTTTTCTCGTTTAAGTTTTTCGTAGAGCCAGGCGGACAAAAGGCCGCTGGACAGGGCCTCGATGTTCTCAAGCACAAAAATGATGACGCTGATGGCGTCTATGCCTTTCTGATTGCCACTCAGGAATCTGCACTGCGCATTGCCCGCCAGTTCGAACGATTGGCCGGGTTCAAGTGCCTGATCGTCAAATAGATGCTTGAATGTGTCGTGACTGCCGGTGATACGGACTTTAATCATGGCCTGGGCTCCACTGCCTGACTGGGACCTACCGGGCATTCCGGCAGTACTTGCGGGTTATCCAGGCTGCGATACTGCCAGAGATTTCGAAGTTTTTCAGCTACTTGATTGTATCGATCACGCGGGGCGTTGTCGGTAGGGTGTCTCAATCCAGCGTCGAACACGCACAGTTCTGGTCGATGACACGATTAGCGTTGAGACGGGCTGAGGCTTGCGGGTTCTGGTCACTGATGCAGGCCTGTGTTGCGGGGTGGACCCGTACGGGCAATTGCCAACTATAATCAGCATTCGGAATTTCTAATCAGCGTAAAGACTCCGTCACGCGCCTACAGTCAAGATCGGACGATTGACTAACCTAACACCAGAATCGGATAACGCCAGCCCTCCGCTCAACCCTGCGGCCGACCAGAAGTGCCTGCGCGAGTCGACGGATATCGAGCGGGCCTGGCAGGACAGGGAGCGGCACTGGCTTCGTTCACAGGCAGCAGTAAAGGAGCTTTGGCGGTGCCCGACGTTGAGTGCGCGCGACAAAGCCAGGCTGCAGGTCATCAAAAGCTACCATCTCGGTCGTGAGCTGGACTTGCGAGCAGCGGTATCCAGTGGCGTTGCTGCACTGCCCGTTATCACTCGCAGCAAAGATGTTTTATGGATGTGCCGTGCGCATGGCAGAGTCGCCGCGGC
>CAKZSB010000325.1 GCA_937920585.1 uncultured Granulosicoccaceae bacterium
TACCGATTCCACGCGATCCACCTGTGACCAGTGCAATACGTCCCGCCAGGTCTTGTGTCATGTACACCACCAATCAAGAAGCCGCCGACGTTGTTGGACCATCGCGCAGTCAGGCAACTTCGGACGCCACAAAGCCCTCACCTATATGGGTGGCTTTCCACCAGGGCTGTTGTTCAATTTCACCAATCCAGCGCAGCACATTTCCATGCGCCTGAAGCGGTAACTTGCTCCAGACGTGAAGATGCATCGGGGCTGCAACAGCAACGTCAGCAATGGTTGGTGCATCACCGCAAAGGTATTGGCTGCCCGCCAGTCGATTGTCGAGAATACCGGCCAGCTTGTTGAAATTGGCTGCTTCGCCTTCGAGAACCGCCGGATCGGTTTGATCGCCGAGCAATGGTTTTACGCAATTTTCAACCAGATATACGTAGCAGGTTGGAAACCAGGAACCACACTCCCACAGCAACCAGCGATTGATATCGGCCCGGGTTGCCAGATCAGTTGGATAGGCAGCGCCATTGCCAGCCTTGTCCGCAGCGTACTGCAAAATGGAATTCGACTCATTGAGCATGAGATCGCCATCGCGCATCGCAGGCAGTGTCGCCATCGGATTAATGGCTACATAATCAGCCGATGTCTGCTCGGCCTGGAAATAATCAATTTTTGTCAGTGTGTAGTCGGTACCAATCATCTTGAGTCCCGCCAGGACCTTGCGACAGTTTACAGTGATCGGGTCTGCTAGAATTTCCATGTTTCCTCCGGTTGGTATTTTACTTCTGGCTCACAGCCCAGCGCCATTTGCCAGTTAGCGAACGAAGCCACGTGCTAACATAAATCTAACAGAAGTTGGTGGTGTGTATCAAAGCGAATCTCAATAGAGAGATACACGCTTACCGACAGGCCTCCGCGGCCAAAAAATCATAGCTCAGGCAACCGGTAGAAAATCCAAGTCTACACAATATGTAGTCGGGCAAGGCATCCCGCGCATCGAGGCAAAGCGCAAGGGCCCGGTGATCGGTGTAGTCTGCAATGTTCACGGCAATGAACCGCGCGGGCGCCAGTAACCGATCAGCGCGCAGAATTCGCAGAGAACAGCAACCAGGCGACAACGCTAGCTGGCAAAAAACATCCAGCTGGATACATCAGTCAGTATTCGTCACCTGAGGAATTCAAGCGCCGAGGCGGTGCGATTGCTGAGCCGAACAGGTGGTGACGCACGACTTTGCTATCGCAGAACGCGCGTCCGTGAATACCAGGAAACCCGCAGCGTGAGCAAGGCGAAATCACTACCCTCGCTAACGCGTCAGGGTACCTCTAACCCCCAATGAACCCCCACCAGGCAACCCGACGCGTAAGCAAACTATCCCATCCCGGAGACTCATGAAGGAAAATTTAAAACAACTCCTGCTAGCAGCAGGAGAAACGAAGCTTCAATCACTCGTGCTGACCATCTACGGCACAGATGAACAGGTAGACAAACTTATCGAGACCGCACTACTTGCCAGTAACACACCTGCGCTGGCAAACCAGATCTCAAAGGAGATTCGTTCACTTAATCTGGACGACCGGTTCATCCATTACAACCAGAGCTATGAGTTAAGCCGCATACTCGACCAACTGATCGAGCAGATCGAATCCCTGTTAGCAGATAACCCAAAGACAGCATTTGAGCTGGCTGATCAATTCATCAACACACATGTCAGCGTGTTGGGCAGTTGCGATGATTCCGATGGTGACATAGGACAATGCTACCGCGACGCCAACAGACTATGGCTGGCAGCCGCTACCGCCTGGAATAATAGCGACCAGCCATGCAATCTTGATTGGTCGGAGGAGATTCTTCAACGGCATCACAACAATGACTACGCGGTATCGGACTATCTCATCGACAATAGCCTTCCTCTTCTTGGTGAGGCGAGATTACGCGAGCTCGCGCTTGATTTCGAAAACAGAATCAAGACACTGGCGAAAACCAGCAGCCAGGGTTACAACCCGGCATTATCTGGCGCGTCACTGGGGTTAATGGGAGTTGCCCAGGCGCTGGGTGACGTGGCAATGTACGAACGCTCATACCTGCTGCGCACTCCTGATGTCAACGAATTACAAAAACTGAACATCGCCGCGTTCTGCCTGCAACAACAGGATCCCCAATCGGCACTCAAATGGTTGCAGGGAGAATGGAATGACAGAAATAGAACCGAAAGAAACAGGCTGATCGATCAAGCCTATGCGACGTCTGGTGATTGCGAAGCGCTTCTTGAAATTCGAACGCAAGCATACGAATCCGAACCAGGCTTTGAACAACTACAAGCGCTACTGCAAATCGCACCAGAGGCCGAGCGTGACACCATCCAGACCCAAGCCATTGCCAGGGCAAGTAGTGCCGACAATATCAATGTTGCGGTAGACACATTGATAAGATTGAATGCAGCAAAAGAGGCGGCCAACTATGTTCTGCAGCACTCGGAAAAAACACATTTAGTCGGCTACTCCACATTATCGATTTGGGCAAAATTATTCGAATCAACCCAGCAATACCTTGCATCAGTGCTTGTTTATCGTGTGTTACTGCTGGATATATTGCAGGCGGGCCGCGCCAGAGCATATCGGCACGCCGCGGGATACTACACGGCGCTGCAACGACTGGACAGAAAAGTGGTCGACTACCAGAAGCTACCAAACTACGAGAGTTTTCTTCAGGGTTTGAAAAAAGACCATGGAAGGAAACGCTCGTTCTGGTCATTAGTGAGCTGATGGTTGATCCACATATGAAAACAATTCTACGATGGACCTGTGTGCTCAAACAGCTCACAGAGCGACAAGAGTATTCTTGCTATCGAAGGCCAAATTGACTCCGGTACGCAGATGCGGATGACCACGACCTCGTTGCATGGTAGGGGCCATAAGCGCCAGGCGCATGTACCAATGCCCAGCACCAATTCACCCCAAACCAAAGCTAGCCCAGAGCAAGACGACACTGGTGCGATACGCCAGGTAACTCGAAGCGTCAGCGAGGCTCTCCCACCCGTCATTCCGGACTTGCTCCGGAAACCAGCTGTTCGAACCACGCGCTGCGGGATACGGTACTGATGACCAATGCTCGGGATCAGCCAGCAGTGGGGCGTGAGATTGAGTCTGCCGATCGTATCGATATTGTGCTGGCGTTCATTCGCTGGGCGGGCATTCACAGTCTGTTGTCGCATCTGCGCCGACACACGGAGCGCAACCGAGGGCTTGCGTGTACTCACTACCACCTACGCGGATTCAACGGGACAGTCACTTCAAAAATGCACAAAGGACCGGGTGAGTGCTTATCGCGCGAAAGTCCCGTCGAATTTACTTCTAATAATGTGACATATGCGCTGCCGAGCACATGGAAGCAACGCGTGCAGGAATTGCGCGAGTTGGGCGATGTGAGTTTGCGTACCTATCTGGACGAGACCTCGCAGGAGCTGGATGACGTCTATCGCGGCAACTACACGTGGACACAAGTGCGTCGGGCCGCTGTATTTGATACCAGTGCAGCCGTAGAAGGCGAGGCCAAGACTGCGCGCGGTATCGTCAGGCTACTGCATGTTGATGATCAACGAAGAATGGATGCATACACTGCCTTACTGAACAACCCGCAGGCACCGAACGTAGCAACACTCGACACCCGTGAGCAACGGCAGCTACAGGACCTGCTCCTCACCGTACTGAACCCGGGCAACAAATCCTATAACGACTTACAGTCTGCAGCGAACGATCTGTGGCGTTTTGATCAGTTGCGCCATGAAATACTTGAGGTTTTAGAACTGTTGCGCGATCAAATTGCACACCTTCACCAGCCACTATCCAGCAACTACCCAGTCCCACTTCAAATCCACACCCAATACAACCGCGAAGAAATCCTCGCCGCATTTGGCGCATCCACGGTGGACAAGCCGATGCCGCTGCAATCCGGGCTGTACTGGCACAAGCCATCCCGTACCGACCTGCTTTTTATCACGCTGCGAAAAACTGAAAAAGACTACTCGCCCACCACCCGCAATCTGGACTACGCGATCAGTGATCAGCTATTCCACTGGGAGTCGCAAGGTAAGGATACCGTCGCCAGCGAACGCGGGCAGAATTATATTCACCACCGTGACCAGAATCGCACCATTACACTATTCGTTCGGCTGGCCAAAAAAGATCCAGGCACCGGCAGAACCATGGCGTACTTCTGCGCTGGCAATGCCCTCTATGTGGAACACCGGTCAGAGCGACCTATCCAGATTACCTGGCGCATTGATCATGCTTTACCGGGCGATGTGTTTGCGAGTTATCGGGCGGCTGTTGCTTGAGCTGTTCTGCCGCGCGCTATGATCAACGACTTGTCCCTTGCTGAGTTCGCCTAAAAAAACCGCACGACTTGTTCGCTCGACGGAGTCGTGCTCCCACGAAAAGCGCGCCGGTGGAACCTGATC
>CAKZSB010000326.1 GCA_937920585.1 uncultured Granulosicoccaceae bacterium
GATTCTACGGTACCTATCAGGATCGTGTTGCGGCGGCGCCCGCCGGCCATGCAATGGATTATGTGCACGCGTATATAGTTATTGCCAAAGAAAGCTAGTGCGTTGCAGCGCTCAAACACTACTAATGAGTCGATCAATCAAAGTGACGTAGTGTTTAAGCGAAATACGGAAATTGTTCCGGCGCTAGTGAGTCAATTTTGAACAGGGTGGCAAATTTTCACAGCCACCCGGGTGTCAAAGCAAGGCGAAAAACGCCGGCATAGCTGGCCCTGGGTCGAGTTTCCCCGGCTGCTAAGGTTTCTGTAGCGAAGAAAACTGTTACTTTGATTTTCAAGTGGCTCGCTAGTTACAGCTCACATGATGTTTATCGCGCGCTTAGTGTTACTTCGCGTCTGGCTTGAGCAAATGCTATACGCCTGAATATCCGTTGGGTCGAGTACGACCAGGGTTTTATATTCAGTCAGTAAAAAATGTTTGCACATTCATCTGTAAGCAACGTGCGATTGTCAATGACGTAAAACAGCCATTAGTGTGCCTATTTGCAGGTAACTTTGTAGGTGGCTTGTGTTTGTCAATGACTGGAAATAGCCATTAAAGCGCTTTTTTTGCCTGGCAGAATGCTCTGACGCTGGCAGCATTGCGCTAAAACCCGACGCATCCCCTGTGTCAAAGTTACGTCCCTTATTAAACATTATTGTTCCTAACGTGTTCTTTGCCGGGAAATTTGTTAAGTTCTCGATAATTGCGTCTGCGCGCTTTGCGTACACGTCAGTGCAATAGCCTGTTCTGATCGGTTTTAAATCACGATCAGATCATGTGCCGGGATACTCGGTGGCAGTTTCATACTGATGGAGGAGGAATATCGCTGCTTCATCGGCAAAGGGAATCTTGAGATGTCAAACTTGATGCTTGAATTGTTGATTCTGTTTAGTCGAGCGTGGTCCGTTTGTCGACGTACGATGAAGTTGACCGGCCGCGGATATATCGCGGGCAGGGTGGATGGTATTGGCTGGCCGGGTTTCGCCAGGTGTGTCATGCCTGCACGCGCGGCTGTTACCAACAGTCGACATTCCCGCCGTAACCCGATTCTTTATCATCAACCGGCATCGCGAGATAAATTACAGTGGCAATGTTGCCTGCCCGCCTGGCTGTTTTTTCTGGTGTTGATCTGGAGTCTTTTTTTCCATTCGCCTGCGGCGATGGCACAAGTGTCAGGTGTGGCCAATGTGGAATTCACCCGGGCAAGCAGGGACTACCGCGAGGGTGGCAACGAACTCAATCTGAACAATATCCGGCACCAGATTGCGGTGGAAAAAACGGGCATTCCCGCCGCGACAGTTGTCGTTACCGCTGTGGGTGGAACGGCTAGTCCGGGGGAGGATTTCCTTTTTCAACCTACCACACTAAGTTGGGCGAATGGCGAGACCGGAATACAGTTCGTAAGACTTGAGACGGTTGCGGATCGAGTCGATGAACCTGACGAAACCGTGGTCTTGCAGTTATCGCAGCCAGCGACTGTCGGATTCCCGATCACCTTCGATTCGAACGAAATACACACTGCAACCATCATCAACGACGATCAGCCGCCAATCGTTGAATTCACGAGAGCTCAGTTTAGTGCGTTTGAACGCGATGGAGCACAAGACAGGTTATTTGTCACCGTCACGCGGCGTGAGACCGCCGTTGCCGGTGCTAATGGTCTTAATGGCGGGCCGGTCACTGCAACCGTCAGTTTCGACGGTGGCGGCGCCACCGAGGGAAGCGACTTTACCACTCCGGCATCGCTACAAGTGAGCTGGACCGCGAGCGAGCATGGTCCCAAAAATCTTATTTTCCCGATCATTGATGACATCATTGCGGAAGGCGATGAAACCATTGAATTTAAACTTGCGATCTCTCCCAACTCGGCAGGTGTGTTGAACGGAGAACTCGGACCACAGGACAACGCCATTGGTGTGATTCGGGATGACGATCCCGATCTGCGGATCACGGCACTGGATGGCACCACGTTCGAAACCATCGCCGACAGGCAATCGTTCGATACCGGCTGTTTCATTGTCACCAACCCTTCATCGAGCAATTTTTCAGCTGCCGATGTGCGGTTCAATATTAGCGACTCGCCGTTTTATCTCAGTCGTGCCTCAGGAGGGTGTCCCGGCATCACACGAGAATGTGGGGCGCAAACCTCCTCCGGCCTCGCACCAGGTAGCAGCTGTTTTACAAAACTACATTTTGGCTCAGACCCGGACAATGGAGTATCCGCGAGTGCCGGTACGTTCGGCGGTACCTTAAAGGTCGACTACTTCAATCCTTTGCCCGGCGCTCGAATCACGGGCGCCTCAATCGATGTGAAGGGCGACGTTCTGCCTGCGGCTGACCCGGTGTTTACATTTGAAATGACTCCGGCATTTCAAAACCGGCCTGAAGGCAGTCAGGCGGCTGTTACGTTGCGAAGAACCGATACGGAGAACGCTTCCATTACTGTGCGTCTGGAGACTGCCGATGCGGATAGTTCGATGGATCCGGTAAATCGGGCCACCGCGGATGTGGACTACCCTGGCCAGGAGTCAGTGGTCACGCTGCAAGCAGGTGAAGAAGCCACTATTACGGTGCCGTTGATCGACGATGACGATCCGGAGCAGGATGAGTATTTTATTGTTCAGGCGATAGAGGATGGGACCAGCGATCCGGTGCTTGCCCAGGCGACAGTGGTTATATCGCAAAGCGATATTGTGCCGTTGTCAGTCGCGCGTGTGGATAGCAGCGACAATCTGTTCGCTGTTACCACCGATGGTCTGGATGTCGATTTTGGCTGCTATGCAATCACCGCAAGTTTCCCGGGTGCCACCGTTGAATTCACTCGAATATTCACGGGAGTGACTGCGCCGTTCGCAGTGGATAACAATGCGCCACAGTGCGGGGCTTTTGGCAGCGTTTGCGGCGCCAGCGGTGCGGAATTGTCCGAAGGTCAATCCTGCATATCGCAGGTGAATTTTGGTCCATCGACTGATCCTTCACTGAATGTTTCAACCGAATTACGTGCGACGGGGGAAGTATTCGATGGATCTGTACCTGCCGGTTCCTACTCGGTGATTGTAGAGTCGCAACCGCTAACGTTGTCCGGCGAGGCGTCCGCTGAAGTGGTGACTGGCACACTGGCATTCGTTGATGTTAACGGGCAGGGGCTAATTGATCCGACAGGTAATGAGGATGATCTGGACGTTCTCACCTTCACCGTCAACCGAACGATAGAACCCGGCCAGATCGCCCGGGCGATTAGTGTCCCCATTGTGCTGACCGATACCGGGGATTTTCCGGCAACGCGAGGTGAGGATTATACGGTTTCGGCGATAAACCTTGAATGGGAGGCGGGTTCAACGGTAAGCCAGAGTTTTGATATTAATATTCTCAATGATCTGATGGTCGAGCCGAATGAGACATTTCGCGTCTCGCTCGGTCAGCCAAGCCTGAGTGGCACGGCGAAACGATCCGGTTTGAAACCGGGTGGCAAAGTGCCAGTGACAGCAGCGGCAACCGCAGGTGAGATAGAGGTAACCATTCTAAATGACGATGTGCAATTGCAGATCACACCGGCCCCGGCGTTAAATATCGCAACGCAGGCAGGGACGACCACCAGCGGCAATTTTGTTATTTCGAATTCGTCTGAAATAGATGTTACCGGATTCGCGATTGACGACAGTTCGATCGTCTCGCCACTTTCCCCTGGCGACACCGACTGTACCGAAGTGTTGCTGGCAGGCGCCAGTTGTTTCGTTCAAATCGACTTTGCACCAACAGCAGAAGGCACAACTATCGCCCAGTTGATGTTCGACTACGATCAGGGCGAGAGTATTACGCGCGAGATCAATGGCGAGGCTTCGACCGAACCCGTGCTGGGCACACTGGCATTCAGTGCGCCGGTTGATGACAGTGGCAATCCTGTTGATGTGTCCGGACAGGAAGGCGCGCTGGGTACAATCGATTTCACCGTGAGGAGAACGATAGCAGCTGGCCAGAGTGCGTTGGCGATCAAGTTGCCGATTGTAGTATCCGGAATTGGTGCTGCTCCTGCCACCGCAGGCGTGGACTACACCGTTTCAGCAACCGAAATCAGTTGGGGGGTCGGAGACACCGAGCCAAGATCATTCACGGTAACCATCATAAATGATGCAATTTCCGAGGCAGACGAGACTTTGGCAGTTTCACTGGGAACCGCCGTCCAGGACTTAGGCGCAAGCGACAAACGCTCGGGCCTGAAGCCAGGTAGCAAGGGACTGCAAATTGCGGCCGCGACCAGCAACGAGATCGGTATAACGATTCTGAATGACGACGTTGATCTTGTGGTAAACCCCGATCCTGCGCTGAGCCTTGTAAGTCAGGTTGGTGCGACCATTACGGGTAGCTTTACGATAGAAAATCCGTTGAATGCGGATGTAACCGGCCTTAGCCTCGATGCCAGCGCGATCACAGCACCGTTATCAGTTACTGGCAACAATTGCAGTGCAACATTGCCCGGCGGTGAGCAGTGCGAGATTGAAATAGAATTCGCACCGGCAGATGTTGGAACCACGACGGTAGATATTTCGATCGGCTACGATCAAGGTGGCCCGATAAACAGAACGATTACAGCCGTGGCAAGTGCCGAAGATGCGTTTGGCGTGCTGGCATTCACCGCGCCGGCTGACGATTCAGGAAATCTGGTTGATGTGGTTGGGCTGGAAGGTGAACTCGGTACGATTGAATTCACTGTGAGTCGAACAATCGCCGCGAACCAGAATGCAGTGGCGATAACAGTACCTGTTGAGGTTGCAGGTAGTGGTACAAGTCCGGCAAACGATGGGGAAGACTATATCGTATCGGTTAACGAATTGAGCTGGGCGGCGGGGGACACTGAACCCAGGACGTTTGAGCTGACCATCGTCAATGATGCGATTGCCGAACCGGATGAAACACTGGCTGTGAAGTTGGGCGCGGCCGAGGCCACAACAAACAATAGATCGGGACTCACGCCCACAGGCAAGATCCCGGCGCTTGCTGCCGCGACCAGCGGTGAAATTGGCGTAACAATACTGAACGATGATATAGAACTACTGGTGAACCCGGATCCGCAATTAGCGTTAAGTACAGCGGTAGATACACTGGAATCCGGCAGTTTCACGATCACAAACCCCTCGTCGGTCACCGACATAACCGGTCTTTCTATCGACAGCAGTGATTTGGCAGCGCCGCTGTCTGTGGCATCGAATGATTGTGAGGTGACACTGCCAGCCGGTGCTGACTGTACGCTGCAAATCGATTTTGCCCCCGTGGCGTTGGGTACAAGCAACGCTGATGTACTGATCAGCTACGACCAGGGTGCAACGATTACTCGAACGATAAGTGCAGAGGCGACCTCAGCGCCAGCCCTCGGCGTACTGGCTTTCACCGCACCGAATGATGGTGCTGGCAATCTGATTGATGTGACCGGTCTCGAAGGTGAACTGGGCACGATCGAGTTCACGGTTAGCCGGACGATAGCAGCGGATCAAAGCGCACTGGCGATCAGCGTGCCGATCACGATAAACAGCGCTGATGCTGACGCAGGAGATGATTACACCGTATCAGCGACCTCTCTGAGTTGGGTGGCAGGTGATACCGAGGATCAATCGTTCACGGTCACGATAGTAGACGATGCGATATCCGAAGCCAGCGAGACGCTGTCGGTATTGCTGGGCACGCCAACAACGAAGGACAGTACAGCCAATCGATCGGGCTTGAAACCTGGTAGCAAGCAACCGTTACTGGGTGCTGCCACAAGTAACGAAATTGCGATCACAATTCTGGATGACGATGTTCAGTTGCTGGTGACGCCCGATCCGTTGCTGTCATTGACAACGCCTGTTGGCACGCCAGTCAGTGGTAGTTTCACAATCACGAATCCATCTGATGCCGCTGCGGTTACCAGTCTGTCGATCGAGAGCAGCGATGTTGATGATCCCCTATCCACATCAAACGATTGCAGTGCAATACTGGCAGCGGGTGAATCGTGTACCGTGCAGATAGACTTTAGCCCCAGTGTACAGGGTGCCGCG
>CAKZSB010000327.1 GCA_937920585.1 uncultured Granulosicoccaceae bacterium
CACAACGGATAGTGCCGAAAACAAGCCATGACTGGGCCTACATCTCCAGCCAGCCGCACGCTCCCAGCGTGATAGCTGAACGAGCCTACAGTTACGACGCCAACGGCAACAATACCGGCAGCGACAGAGACTCCGCATTACTGGACGCTTGACAATTGTCGTTTTATGCTGGTTTGTTAACTCTGTTTCTGTGTATAAGGGTTGATGACTGAATAATATTCAATTTTATCGAAATGGTATGGGCCAGTTCGTTTCATATAGTCATCTTGAATCAGCGGGCCATCTCCAAAGGATTCCCGGCCGAATTCACTCCACCGGATTTCACGACCTAAATCTTCAACCAGAACGGTAGTAGCGCCGCAGCCGAGATCAGCGCAGCAGCCACAGACATATAATGGCACCCGGCCAGTTCCCAGTTCCGATTTTTCCCTCAGTAGCAGTTGTCTTGCATAGCGTGGATCCACGTCAATTGCACTGAGTTCATCACCTACTCCTAAATGAGAGGCGAGCGTAATTTTTCCGATTTTGAAATCAGAAAATACTACTGAGGTTATCTTTGCACTCTGAGCACTATATATCTGTATATGATCAGTCATGGCTAATTGAGTTAACGCTACTGTTATCCACAGTGAGCAAGACGGGCATTTATGTATGAATATGGGAGTCGTGACTATGCACAGAAACGGGCGGTTTGTATACCTGTAACTATACACCGTTCGCTAAATTTCCTCGTCGTTAATAATCTCATTTTTTTATTGTCTGGTAATTGGTGCTTCTGTACTGTGCGAAAACAGAACACTACCGTTCTCACGTAGCTGTCTGATCCATTCCGGTGTTGCCTGATCGCCGGCAAATTCCTGATTATGGGCATCTTTAAAATCACATCAGGTCTCTTGCCCGGAGCGTAATAGTTTGTAGCGTTGCCGGGCTTTGAAAGATGTATGCCCGGGTTTTCTCGGTTTCTTCTATCGGCAGTGGCATTCTGTTGAGTTGCTGTTGGCCAGAATCCGGTGGGCCGAGCGAAATTGCAGTTACAGCCTTTCAATAGTCCTGTCTTCAATCATATTGTCGCTCAGATGAGGGCATGCACGATTGGTTATCGAGGATAGAAAGATGGCGCGGGCCTCCGATGTATCATCCGTCGTCCTGTTGTAAGTTTGGCATTCAGTACCCTTCTGATTCGCCGATACGACTATGACAAAGGAGCTCTTTACATGGAACGTAACAACGCCCGTCATCTTCTGATGCTGGAGCAGAAACGCCGCACTATCAATCAGGAGACCATTGGCCCGGAAGTGTTGATGTCAGCGATGGATGACATCACCCCGATCCTGACCATGGTTGCCGAGGTTAGAACGGCCTATCTGAAAGCACTGTTTGATCTTGCGAATAATCGTGATGGCATGCCGACGCCTAAAGAAATAGACAGGCTCACTCACCTGCGGCGGTCTTATTCTGAACTGGTAGATGCGACCAATGCGCTGGAAACCGCACTTGAGCGAGGATACATCGAGGTTGCCTAGCCCGGATTATTCATGAAATTGACGATTTCTCGCTTGCCCCCTTGTTCCCACAGCAAATTTTACTCCCTTACGAATATCAGTAAGTATTCGATGCAGTCGCATAGTCCACTGTGGGAACAATTGTCTGCGCGATATTCTCGCCCCTTCATGAATAATTCGGGCTAGTACGCTGCCTGGTTAGTGTCTGTGGTGTTGCTCAGTACAGCCAGGCATCGACGAACACACCCAGTGGAAAGCCGATGCGATCATAGTAGAACGGCACGCTGGCGGCGGCGATCGCTGCGCTGATGATAAATACCCACCAACGGTTGATTTTGCGATCGGCGAGCAGCCCGTCGATCGCGATGTAGAGTGCCGCTGCGGCGGGATAGTTCATTGTCCCTGTTATCCAGAAGAATGCGTTGGCGCCAGTGATGTCGCCGAGTTGAAGAAACCTGAAGGCCGGCCAGAACAGTAACCAGAGAACGGTTGCTGTGAGCAAGCGTTTCCAGAATGTACTGACGAGCAGGTGTGTGGCCAAGTTGAGGATCCGCGGTGGGCTGAATGACTATCCGCTGTGATTTTCCGGGCGGATCGGGGCTGTACGTAAAACGAACGAGTGATGGATATTACTGCAAAGCAAACAGGCAGCTGAGGATTCAGCTGCCGAAGGTTTGTTGGTGGCAGGGTTATGGGCGGCTGCTTTTTATCGATTCGTAGAGTGCCCTGGTTTTGCTGCCGATTTCGGTCCAGCTATCGATGTTGTCGGCGCGGTGCTTGATGCGCTGGCCGGCGAGAGCGCGTTTATCGGCATCTTCCAGCAGCCCGGCCATTATCTGTGTGCAACGCTGCCAGTCTTCGGAATCGAACAGGTATTCTTCGAGATCTCCGTCAAACAGGTTGGCAAAGCCGCCGACCCGGCTGGCGACAATGGCATTGCCCAGTGGCAGTGCCTGGAGTAGTGCGCCACTGGCATCGATCTCGCGATACGGGAACATTCTGATGGTGGCGATTTCGCTGGCGCGTTGTACTTCTGCATCGAGCAGCCAGTCGGTCCACCACTGCACGTTGTTCTCGATGCCGAGCTCTGCAGCGAGGGCTTTCAGCTCTTCAACCGGCATTTTCAGCTCGCCGCATATCACCACGGCGGTTTTTTCTTTTATCGACTCTGGCAGTGCGGCAAACGCGCGCAACAGAATGTCGGTGCCTTTGTAGGGCTTTACCGCACCCAGCAGGAGCAAGCGGTGTTCGAACCCGAGTAGTTTGTCCTCGAAGGCCTGCCAGGCATCGCTGACCGGGCCGCTGGCATCGTGGGCGATGAGCCCATGCGGCACGACGGCAATTTTCGCCGGGTCGTGGCCGCTCTTTTCCAACGTTTCGCGGCTGAATTCAGTGTGCACTAACAGGCGGTCAGCGCTCGCCAGGCATTTGTTCAGGCCCAGCATCTGCAGCGCGGAACTGCTGGAGCCGTGAAAGGGATTGGTGTCGTGCACGGTGAATACGATGGGTAAGGGGCTGAGGCTTTTCATCAGCCTGGCGTCGAACATCGGCAACGGGGCCCATTGAATATGCACCACATCGAACTGATCCCGTTTCAGTGTGCGCGCCAGTTCGCGTGCATCTGATATGTACTCAATGCCTTTCATCGCGAGGCTCAGGCGTCCGTCGTTGCCGGCTGCCAGTCGTTGTTCGGCTTTTTGTGTGAATGGCGTGGCGACGGTGTAGTTGTGCTCGGGTATGAATTCACCGGATCGCAGAGGTCGGCCGAACAGCGTCACATCCAGTCCATTGTCGGCCAGTCCCTGACACAGATGATGATCGTAGGGAATAGTAAAAAATGACGGATCGATGACGGCGATTTTCATACAGTTTTAGCGGGTGCTTCCTTCGGGTGGTGCTGGCCTG
>CAKZSB010000328.1 GCA_937920585.1 uncultured Granulosicoccaceae bacterium
GGTCAGCGGGCCCAGCATATTGAAAATAGTCCGCATGCCCAGTTCGCGGCGAGGCCCGATTGCGTGGCGCATGGCGCCATGATGACGTGGCGCAAACATGAACCCGACTCCAACGGTATCGACACACTGAGCGACCTGCTCCGGCTCAAGCTCGATATTGACCCCGGCTGCCTCCAGCACATCTGCCGCACCGGAACGGCTCGATACCGCCCGGTTACCATGCTTGGCGACTTTCACACCCGCCGCCGCCGCGACCAGCGCACTGGCAGTGGAGATATTGAAGGTGCTCGTTCCATCGCCACCGGTTCCGACGATATCCATGACATTGGCTGTTTTGCAGACGACATGCGAAGCCAGTTCGCGCATCACCTCGGCCGCAGCGGCCACCTCGTCTACTGTCTCACCCTTGCAGCGCAGGCCAACCAGTAAGCCGCCAATCTGCGCGCCGCTGCATTCGCCGGACATGATCATTCGCATCGCGGCAACCATTTCATCGCTGTCGAGATGATCGCCCGCAACGACCTTGGCAATCGCAGCCTGAATACTCATTTGTTTTCCCCTGAAGGTTGAGACAGGAAATTGTTCAGCAGATCATGTCCATGCGCTGACAGGATTGATTCAGGGTGAAACTGTACACCTTCTATCGCCAGACTACGGTGGCGCACACCCATAATTTCATCGATTTCGCCATTGGCATCCTGCGTCCAGGCCGTGATCTCGAGACAGTCGGGCAAACTTTCGCGCTCGATCACGAGCGAATGATAACGCGTCGCGATAAACGGATTCGCAAGGCCGGCAAATACGCCCGTATCGCTATGGTAAATCGGTGACGTTTTACCGTGCATGATTTCACCGGCGCTGACGATCCTGCCGCCGAAAGCATCACCGATACACTGATGCCCCAGACACACACCCAGTATCGGGATTGTGCCGGCGAAGTGCTTTATCGCCGCCACTGACACCCCCGCCTGCGCGGGCGTGCGCGGCCCCGGGGAGATCACCAGCTGCCGCATGTTCATTTGTACGAGCTGCTCAAGCGTCACGGTATCGTTGCGCACCACCTCAACGTCGGCACCCAGCTCGGCGAGGTACTGCACCAGATTAAAGGTAAACGAGTCGTAGTTATCCAGCATGCAAAGCATCAGACCGACTCCGTGTTGAGGGTCGAATCCAGTCCGGCTTCCGCCAGCGCCGCAGCCCGAAAAACCACTCTGGCCTTGTTTAGCGTCTCCTGCCATTCACTCGCGGGCACCGAGTCATAAACGATGCCGGCACCGGCCTGAATCGTCAGCTCACCGTCCCTGATTACAACCGTTCTGATTGCAATGGCCGTATCCATATTGCCACTCCACGACAAATAGCCCACGGCCCCCGAGTAAACCCCTCGTTTGGTCGGCTCCAGCTCGTCGATAATCTGCATTGCGCGAACCTTGGGCGCACCACTCACCGTGCCGGCGGGAAAGGTCGCCCGCAGCACATCGATGGCGGTAAGCCCCTCCTGCAAACGCGCATTCACATTCGACACGATATGCATCACGTGCGAATAGCGCTCGACGATCATTTTCTCGGTCAGCTCCACGCTACCCGTCTGCGCCACCCGACCCGCATCGTTGCGCCCCAGATCGATCAGCATCACATGCTCGGCAATTTCTTTGGGATCGGCCAGCAACTCCGCCGCCAGCGCCTCATCACGGGCCGGCGTGTCTCCGCGCGGTCGCGTACCGGCGATCGGACGCACAGTGACAATATCGTCCTCCATCCTGACCAGAATTTCCGGCGACGATCCCACCACCTGGTGATCACCCATATCCAGAAAAAACAGGTAGGGCGACGGGTTGAGCATGCGCAGTGCGCGATACAGATCGATCGGACGAGCGGCAAATTTAAGTGACATCCGCTGCGACAACACCACCTGCATGCAATCGCCTGCGGTAATGTACTCGCGAATGCGCTGCACTGCAGCCTCAAACCGTTCGCGACCAAAGTCTGATTCAAAATGCTCCTCGCCGATCTCGCGGGCGCGATAGGCGGATCGAAACGGTGCCGGACGATGTAATTGATCTTCGATATCGAGCAGGCGTTGCTGACCACGCGCCAGTGCATCCGGCTGTGACGGATCAACATGCACCACTATCAAAAGCGTACCGGCCAGATTGTCGAACACCACCACCTCTTCGGCCACCATCAGCATGATGTCAGGGGTTTGTCCCGGATCGTGCTTCCCGGGATCGACGAGGCTGGGCTCGATATAGCGAATGGTCTCGTAGCCGAAATAGCCTACCAGCCCACCGGTAAAGCGCGGCAGGTGCTCAAGCTGTGGCGCGACAAATCGAGATTGATATTGCGCGATCCACTCGAGCGGATCGTCTGCCTGCTGCTCGCTAGCGATCCGACCATCGCGTTCAACCGTTATGGCGTTGCCGGTAACCCGAATCATCTCGCGGCAGGGCAAACCAATGATTGAATAGCGCCCCCACTTGTCACCGCCGGTTACCGATTCGAACAGAAAGGTTCCGGGCTGGTTGGCAAGCTTTAAGTAGGTGGAGAGAGGAGTGTCGAGGTCCGCCAGTACTTTGCGAACCAGAGGGATGCGGTTACAGCCGGATTGTGCGTGTCGTTGAAAATCGTCGGGATTCATCGCCAGGGTGTTCCATGAGTTCAAAAGGGTACAGGCAGGTGCTACGTTCGCTCTTTCGCCAACGCCATCGCCAATCCTCTATCACTACCCCGTTTTGCAGCATGTATGGAACTCTTGTCGGACCCGCGTCGAATAGTCGCCGCATTTATCCACAGCAGCACGCAAAGTGTCAAGCGACATTAGCCTGCAGAAGTGGGCATCACCAATGCTATATTAAAAATGACTCCAGACCGTCAAGGCCAGGCCAAATGACAACCATTCATCAAGATGACCTGATTCAAAGCGTCGCCGACGCCCTGCAGTTCATCTCGTATTACCACCCGATCGATTTCGTCGAGGCTGTGCATGAGGCATGGCAGCGCGAAGAATCCAAGCCCGCCAAGGATGCGATGTCGCAGATTCTGATCAACTCGCGTCTGTGCGCCGAGGGCCATCGCCCCATCTGTCAGGACACCGGCATCGTCACGGTGTTTGTGAAAGTCGGCATGGATATTCAGTGGCAGGGCGACATGACACCCGCCGACATGATCAACGAAGGTGTGCGTCAGGCCTATCTGCACCCGGATAACAAACTGCGTGCATCCATTCTGGCCGACCCGGCAGGTGCACGCCGCAACACCAAAGACAACACACCGGCTGTCATTCACACTGAAATCGTCGCGGGTGACAAGATCGAAGTCGACATCGCCGCCAAGGGCGGTGGCTCGGAAAACAAATCCAAAATGGCGATGCTCAACCCGAGCGATAGCATCGTCGACTGGGTCGTCAACACCGTACCCACCATGGGCGCCGGCTGGTGCCCGCCCGGCATGCTGGGGATAGGCGTTGGTGGCACCGCTGAAAAAGCAGCGGTACTCGCCAAGCAAGTGCTGATGGATCCGATCGACATTCACGAACTACGCGCGCGCGGCCCGGCCAATCGGCTGGAGGAGTTGCGGCTGGAAATCTTCGAGAAGGTCAATGCGCTGGGAATCGGCGCACAGGGCCTGGGGGGCCTGACGACCGTGCTGGATGTGAAGATGTCAGACTATCCGACCCACGCCGCCTCGCTGCCAGTCTGTATGATTCCCAATTGCGCCGCCACTCGCCATGCGCATTTTGTCCTCGACGGCAGCGGCCCGTCGCTACAGACGCCACCCGCACTTTCCGACTGGCCAGAGATTACCTGGGACGTCGGCCCGACCGCGCGCACCGTCAATCTCGACACCCTCACCCACGATGAAGTGCAGAGCTGGAAACCGGGCGAGACATTGCTGCTCAACGGCACCATGCTGACGGGCCGCGATGCCGCGCACAAGCGCATCAAGGATCTGGTCGAAAAAGGCGAACCACTCCCGGACGGTCTCGACCTCAAGGGCAAACTGATTTACTACGTCGGCCCTGTCGACGCGGTTCGCGACGAAGTGGTTGGTCCGGCCGGACCGACAACGTCAACCCGGATGGACAAATTCACTGACATGATGCTCGAGCACACCGGCTTGCTGGGTATGGTGGGCAAGGCCGAGCGCGGCCCCAGCGGCGTCGAGGCGATAAAAAAACATAAATCTGTTTACCTGATGGCGGTGGGCGGCGCAGCCTATCTGGTGTCGCGCGCCATCACGGCATCGCGCATCGTCGCGTTCGAGGATCTGGGTATGGAGGCGATTCACGAGTTTGTCGTCAAAGACATGCCCGTCACTGTTGCGGTAGACAGCCTCGGTGAAGCAGTTCACCAGACTGGCCCCGCCATCTGGAAGCAGAAAATAGCCAGCGGCGAGGTGCAACCCGTCTACTTCAAATAGCAACAAAAAAGGCCCGGTCGCTCGCCGGGCCTTTTGCTCTAGAACGAGTAGCTGAATCCCAGTGTCACAACCGGATAGGTTTCTATTTCACCCAGCTCGGCTTCAATCTCCTGACGTGCCTGCGCAATGTCGGCATCGCTGATCACACCGAGCGGATTCTCAACCTGCAGATCGACCGTGGCACGCCCCTGGAACAGCACACCTGCATCCAGAGAAAACATCAGGTTGCCCTGCCGTCCCGTGCGACGCCCCCAACCGAGACCCAGATAGGGCGCGGTGCTGGGGTAAGTGATATTAGCCGTCGCGCTGCCAATCTCTTCAGGCTGAAACACTGTGCCGCCAAATGCGGTAGCACTCGCTGGCGTCGCAGTGCCATCCACCTCGTTGCCGTTCAACACCGCACCGAATGAAATTCTGAACCCCGAGCCTCGCACCGGATAGAGATCCAGAATGGCAGACGTTGAATTGAGCTCCACATCTCCGTTGTAGCGCAGGTCATCCACCTCGATGTCAAAGTCAGTCGCAAATGCGTTGATCCCGACACGGGCCTCGAGCACATCGTAAACTTCCACAGCCACATTGGCACCGGCACCCAGTGAGCCCAGTGAAACACCGGCGCTCATACGAGGCCAGTCGGCAGACATCGCAGAGCCAGATGCTGCCAGTAGTGCCAGAGCCCCTGTGCTCAACGCCAGTTTGCGAACTATTCCTCGATCTTCGTATTGTTTAATCATTTTTTCAGTCTCCACTGAGGTACCGCTTTTTTTTTGTTATTAGTGTTTTGAACAAAATTCGAAAGGCGCATCACTTTGGCCTTGGCCAAACCGGTTCGGAACCCGCTCACACTTTATTGTCACAAGCTTAATATCTAGTTGTTTTCACCAGAATTTATCCAAGGCCATCCGGTAAACACGGTCAGTGCCAGAGCAAAGAACCATACCAACAGCATCAGATATCAAGCGGGAAATCATTCGTCGTTTGAAATATCCGGGCTGTTCCTAGATTCGGCCATCACTGCGAAAGGTTGAGCATGCATTGCCGCTAGCCTAAGCATCAGTGCAAGCGTTTTGCACCGCACCACGCAAAAGAGCAACAAACGAGCGATGGCCACTTCTGACCGCCTACTCAGCCCGGGTCATTTCGACGTCGACAGGCTCGAAGTAGCAGCAAATGACAACGACGGGCACGAACCCGATCTGCTGTTTACGGTGGTGGAAGAACTGTTGCGTTGTGGCTCGAACGAACTGCATCTGGAGCAGGAGGCAAATTTTTGCCGCATGCGCCATCGTGTCAATGGCCAGCTGTCGGAAAGCCGTATTCAACGAGCGGATATGGTCGACGCCGTTCTCACCCGCTTGCGACTGGCCTCTCGCCAGCAACAACCTAATGAGTGCGCGAGCTTTCGCATCAGCGCCGACAACATCGACCCATTGGCCACGATCGACGCCGTGTACTATCAGGCAGCCGCCGGCCCCTGCCTCACATTGACGCTGCAAACGCCGCAGCAAATTCCCGAGACTCTGGATCAGCTATCACTGGCGCCCGCCTCCACCAACACCCTGCGTGAACAGTTGCAAAACACACTGACTGGTGCGGCAATGATTGTTTCGGACAACGCCGCCTGCCTGAACGATCTGTACTACGCGCTGCTGGGCGAGGACAATCCGCAATCGGGTAAAACAATCAGTATTGAGTACCAGGTGTTAAAGCGTGTGCCGAGGGTAGTCCAGATCAGTCCGCTGTTGTATGCAGACAGCAGTGCAATGATTGGCAATGCTGTACACAGCACCGATAAAGCCTATTGCGACTGGCAATCCAGTCAGTCCGGTTCTTTCTATGCGGAACAACTTTGGCAGCAGAACGTACCACTGGTCTCGTTTCACCTGGCGCGCAACTGCGGCACGGCTATGCGAGATATCATTAATTGCGCTATCGACCGACAGATACTCGCCACACGTTTGCAAAAAGTGATCAACGTGCGGCAGGTAAGTACACTGTGTCCCCATTGTGCAGACAGTCATCAACCCGGACCGCTACAACAGGAATGGTTGTCAGCAATGGCTCCAGCAGATCAGTCGGATGTCTATTTCAACACACTGGGCTGCTCGCGCTGCGAGTACACCGGCGCTGCCGGCAAACTCACCCTGATTGAAATCGCCGACTGCAATGACGCGATGGTTGCCGCGATTGAATCACGCTCTGCCAACGGATTTCAGGAAGGATTCAGCCGCAATATTCAGTGCAGCATCGCCCTGCAGGCACAATCGGCAGCTCACGCGGGTGATCTTTCATTTGATCAATACAAGCAACTACTCGACAGCCTGTAACTACAATATTAATGGAAGGCCTCTGGCCAGAGCGATTTAACGCGATCGACCGCATCGATCAAAGCCGCCTGATCATCACCGGTAAAGTTAATATGGCCCATTTTTCGGCCAGCACGAGCTTCTGACTTTCCATACAGATGCAGATGACTACCCGTCATTTGCATTATCCGCGGCCAGTCAAAATCCTTCGCCAAAAGCAAATCACCCAAAATATTCAACATCACAGCAGGTGTGTGTTGCCGCACAGTGGCTGCGGGCAATCCGCACAGGGTCCTGACCTGCTGATCGAACTGGGAATAATCGGTGGCATCAATTGAAAAGTGACCACTGTTGTGCGGTCGCGGTGCGATCTCGTTTATCAACAAATGCCCTTCACTGACGAACATCTCCACTGCCAGCACTCCGACATAGTCCAGTGCATCAGCCAACCGCACGGCCAGTGCGACCGCTTCCTCGGCAAGTGCCACAGGCACTCGCGCAGGCACAATAGAAGTATCGAGAATGCCGTGGCGATGAATATTCTCGGCCACCGGCATCGGCGCAGTATTGCCATGAACATCTCTTGCGAGCACCACTGAAAGTTCACAATCCAGTGCTACGCGTTGCTCGAGAATGCAGTTTACCGAGCCGAATTTTTCAAACGCCTGCAGTGCTTCGGCAGCGCTCGTACAAACCGCCTGGCCCTTGCCATCGTAGCCAAGTGTTGCAGTTTTCAGAATGGCAGCACCGTTGATTTCAGAAAACGCGTTGGCAAGATCTTCCACTCGGTGTATGTCGAAAAAAAGATTGGTCGGCAGATGATTATCGCGAAAGAAAGATTTTTCCCGCACTCGATCCTGCGCGATCTCCACGGCTGCAGGCGGTGGCGACACCGCGACACGCTGCGCCAACCATCGCAGGCTGTCAGCGGGAACATTTTCAAATTCAGTGGTAACCGCTACACAGGTTTCCGCCAGTCGCGCCAGTGCAGCTTCATCGGTGTAATCTGCCTGAATATGGCATGTGGCGATTTCTGCGGCCGGCCCGCTCGGCGCCGGATCGAGTACCGTCACCCGATAGCCCATTTGCGTGGCAGCATGCACAAACATGCGTCCCAGCTGCCCACCGCCCAGCACACCGAGCATGGCACCGGGCGGCAACACCTGCGCCAGACTCATACCGGCAGCTCCAGCCCCAACACGCGATCTCGCTGTGCCGCCCTGAATTCCGCCAGCTGTTGTGCCAGTGCCGGGTCTGTCGTCGCCAACATCGCCACGGCAAATAACCCGGCGTTGGCAGCACCTGCCTCGCCAATGGCAAACGTAGCCACCGGGACACCGCGCGGCATTTGCACGATCGACAACAGTGAATCCTGTCCTTTCAGATGGCGGGAGGCAACGGGTACACCCAGTACCGGGACGGTTGTCATCGCCGCCAGCATGCCCGGCAGATGCGCTGCTCCGCCCGCGCCGGCAACGATAGCCCGAAGCCCGCGCTCCGAGGCCATGCGCGCGTAGTCGTAAAGCAGATCGGGCGTGCGATGCGCCGACACCACCCGCGCCTCGAATGGCACTGCAAAGTCTGCCAGCAAATCTGTGCAATGCTGCATCACCTGCCAGTCACTGTCACTGCCCATCACTACACCCACCAGAGGTTGCTGCATAATCCCCAATCGATTCGAGTAAACTCGCTATGGTGAACAATTTTTTATCTTTTCGCCAGTTAAACGAGCATTTAACATCAAACAACCGCTTGCGCAACGCAGCTGGCAGACTCTCAGCGAAAACACCAGACCGTGATCCAATCCAGCACCGTTTTTGAAACTTCCATCAAGTCTCTGCCACTTGTCCACCGAGGCAAGGTTCGCGATATCTACGCTATCGGCAGCGACCATCTGCTGATGATCGCCAGTGATCGGCTGTCCGCGTTTGATGTAGTACTGCCACAGCCCCTGCCCGGCAAAGGCATTCTGCTCACTCAAATCGCACTGTTCTGGTTTGACAAAATGGCCGGCGTCGTACCCAATCATCTGGCCGATATTGCGCTGACCGATGTACTTAGCGACCCGGAAGAAATCGCGCAGGCCATCGATCGCAGCATGATCGTGAAACGGCTCGATGCCATTCCGGTTGAAGCCGTCGTGCGGGGTTATCTGATCGGCTCTGGCTGGAGGGACTATCAGTTAACCGGCGAGGTTTGCGGTGTACCGCTGCCCGCACAGCTGAAAATCGCCGACAAACTCGCACAACCTATCTTCACACCCGCCAGCAAAGCAGCGGTCGGCGATCATGATGAAAACATCAGCTATGCGCAAATGTGCGAGCAGATCGGCCAGTCACAGGCCGATGAAATTCGCGATATCAGTCTGCAGCTCTATCAACGCGGCGCCGAATACGCCGCCCGGCGCGGCATCATATTGGCCGATACCAAATTCGAATTCGGCCTCGACCGCGACGGCCAGATCACCCTGATGGACGAAATTCTCACACCTGACAGCTCACGATTCTGGGATGCAGCGAGCTGGCAGCCCGGTGCGCCGCCCGCCAGTTATGACAAGCAGTTTGTCAGGGATTATCTGGAAACTCTCGACTGGGATAAAACCGCCCCGGGACCACAGCTATCCGCTGAAGTACAGCAAAGCACGCTGGCCCGCTACGAGGACGCCGTAAAGATCCTTACCCGCGAGTGAATCAGCACCGGGCAAACATAAAAAGCCGCTGCTTATAAACGCGAAAGGCCGGCAAAAGCCGGCCCTTCGAACTACTGGCACCACAAACGCGCTTAAGCGATGGTGATTTTGTCGTCCAGATACACATCCTGAATAGCGTTCAACAACTTAACACCCTCGTCCATCGGTTTCTGGAACGCTTTGCGCCCGGAGATCAGGCCCATACCACCGGCGCGCTTGTTAATCACTGCGGTGCGAACCGCCTGACCAAAGTCATTCGAGCCGCTGGCGCCACCGGAATTGATCAATCCGGCGCGACCCATGTAGCAGTTGGCCACCTGATAACGCACCAGGTCAATCGCGCTCTCAGAAGTGAGCTTGTCATAGACTGCATCGTTTGTGTGGCCAAATCCCACGGCACGGTAGCCGCCGTTATTTTCAGCCTGTTTCTGCTTGACGATATCGGCTTTGATCGTGGCTGCCAAATGGTTGGCCTGGCCAGTCAAATCAGCTGAGGCGTGGTAGTCGGTGCCGTCTTTCTTGAAATCGGAGTTGCGCAGATAAGCCCACAGTACCGTGGCCATGCCCAGTTCATGAGCATGTTCGAACGCCTCACTGATTTCCTGAATCTGTCTGCGACTGTCTTCAGAACCGTAATAGATCGTGGCACCGACAGCAACACAGCCCATATCAAACGCCTGGCGCACCGAGGCGAACATGGTCTGATCGTACATTGCCGGATAAGTCAGCGCCTCATTGTGGTTGAGCTTCACCATGAACGGGATCTTGTGCGCGTACTTGCGTGCCACAGAGCCCAGCACACCCATGGTTGAAGCCACGCAGTTACAGCCGCCTTCGATCGCCAGTTCAACGATATTCTGTGGGTCAAAATAGATCGGGTTCGGTGCAAAGGATGCAGCACCAGAGTGCTCGACACCCTGGTCGACCGGCAAAATCGAGACATAGCCTGTGCCTGCCATGCGGCCGGAATTGAACAGGTTACTCATCGCGCGCAACACCGCCGGCGAACGATCACTGTGAGTCATCACCCGGTCAATGTAGTCCGGACCAGGCAGACAGAGTGCGCTCTTGTCGATGGTTGTGCACTGGTGCGAAAGCAGGGTTTCCGCTTCATCACCCAGCAATGAGGTTATATCTGTCATGTAGATTTCCGATCAGCAGTTGAAGACAAGGACGGCAGCGACAGCCAATTGAAGCCATGTTGCCTAACCATCGGAAGCAAATTCTAACGAAGACACCGGATAGTTGTGGTGACAAAGACGTTACACAGCCGACGGCCAAGATTTCCGCGAATGTCAAAACCCTGGCACAACACTACGCTGCGCTCAGGAACGGTTTTCAACATCGCTTGATAGCAACCACGCAGCGAAATATGTGCCGCCCTGACAACCGGGCGCGTGACGCAGTTTACTGTTCTTCGATCCAGTCGCCGACACGAACGATTTTCATCGAATTGGTGCCACTGGCCACACCCATCATATCGCCCTTGGTAATAATCACCAGATCCCCCTCTTCGACTTTCTGCATGTCCACAAGCTTGCGAACCACTGCCGAATTCGCCTCGTACGATGAGGTTAGCTGGCGATCAAACGGCACCGCATAGACGCCGCGATAAAGCGTTACCCGCGCCAGCGTATCAGCACGCGTTGTCACCGCGTAAATCGGAATACCCGAACTGATTCGCGACATCCAGAGCGCCGTGGACCCGGTTTCGGTCAGCGCCCCAATCGCCTTCACGTTAAGGTGATTGGCGGCGTACATCGAGGCCATCGCGATCGATTCATCTACCCGGTCGAACGTCAGGTGCAAACGATGCTGTGACTCCATCGCCTTGCGTTGCTTTTCCGCGTGCTCACAAATCCTGCTCATCGACAGCACCGCCTTGGCCGGGTGCTCGCCGACCGCAGTTTCGGCCGACAACATCACCGCATCGGTGCCATCGAGCACAGCATTAGCGACGTCGAAGACTTCGGCGCGCGTGGGGATCGGGCTCTCCACCATCGATTGCATCATTTGCGTCGCGGTGATCACCACTTTGTTCGCGGAGCGCGCCTTGTTGATCAGCATCTTCTGCACTGCCGGCAATTCAGGGTCACCTATCTCAACCCCCAGATCGCCACGCGCGACCATAATCACGTCAGTGGCTTCCAGAATAGCGTCGATCTCCTCGAGCGCCTCGGCACGTTCAATCTTGGCGACAATACCGGCGTCGCAATTTACTTCGCGCAGCAACTCGCGGGCGTGATTGATGTCCGCTGCATCGCGGGGAAACGACACACCGAGATAATCAATTTTCAATTCGGCCGCCAGACGCAGGTCTTCGCGATCCTTATCGGTGATTGCGGGTGCTGATAGTCCGCCGCCACGCAGGTTGATGCCCTTGCGGTTCGACAACTCGCCGCCAACCAGCACTTTGGTTACCACGCGCGTGCCGTCAATGGCCGTCACTTCCAGCAAGATTCGCCCGTCATCGAGCACCAGCACGTTGCCGTCTTTGAGATCATCAGGCAATTGGGTATAGGTGCATCCCACTGTGTGCTGATCGCCGGCATCTTCGTCGAGGCTGGTATCGAGTGTAAAGGTGGCACCGTTCTGCAGCTCGATCGAGCCGTCCCGGAAACCGGAAATACGAATCTTCGGTCCCTGAAGATCGCCCAGAATCCCCACCACGCGTCCCAGTTCAGCCGCCACTTTGCGAACAGCGTTTACCCGCTCTCTGTGGTGATCGGCGTCACCGTGCGAAAAATTCACTCGCACGACATCGACGCCGGCCGAGATCAGCTCGCGCAGGACCTCCGGATCGTCTGTGGCCGGACCGAGAGTCGCAACTATTTTGGTTCTACGCATGAAATCCCATTCGCCGCTATTTTGAAAATCGAGGGTAGTCGTGCCGCGCGGTAGCATGCCAGAAAACAAAGGATCGGTGTGGAAGCGAATACTTGCCAGTGGCGTGACCATTCACAAACGAATCATGATTCGCATCGGTTGATCAAACACAGTCTCACCGCCTCACTACGACCTCATACTGAAACACAGCCTGCTTACGCTGCACGCAAGTACTACTGATCCCGGCTTTTGAGTATTTTCACAGCGGGCAGTTCCTTGCCCTCGAGAAACTCCAGAAAAGCACCACCACCTGTAGATATGTAGGAGATATCGGCCGACAGGCCGAACTGATCGACGGCCGCAAGGGTGTCGCCACCACCAGCGATCGAAAACGCGCTGGATTCGGCAATCGCCTTACCAACCAGACGTGTGCCGTCGGCAAACTGCTCAAATTCGAAAACGCCCACCGGACCATTCCAGACGATGGTTCCGGCATTGCGCAAAATTTCGGCGTAGGCGGCAGCGGTCTGCGGGCCCACGTCGAAGATCATGTCATCGTCAGCCACCTGGTCGACCGCCATCGTGACCGCCGGCGTATCGGCGGAAAAAGCCTTGCCGCACACCACATCAGTGGGCACGGGAATATCGCCACCCTTGGCTTGCGCCGCCGCGCGCAATCGTTTGGCTTCGGGCATCAGATCGGCTTCAGCCAGTGAATTGCCAATGCCGTGCCCTTCGGCTGCAATAAAGGTATTGGCAATGCCACCGCCGACGATCAACTGATCGACAATCCCGGACAATGCATCCAGAACAGTTAATTTAGTGGATACTTTCGATCCTCCCACCACGGCAACCAGCGGCCGCGCGGGATTGTCCAGCGCTTTGGACAAGGCATCCAGCTCACCCGCCAGCAGCGGCCCGGCACAGGCGACTGGCGCATACTTAGCCACCCCGTGGGTCGACGCCTGGGCGCGATGGGCCGTGCCAAACGCATCCATCACAAATACATCGCACAGCTGCGCATACTGGCGAGAGAGCGTTTCGTCGTCGGACTTCTCGCCCTGGTTAAAACGCACGTTCTCCAGCAGCGCCACGCTGCCAGGCGCAAGCTCCGGCGCCTGTTGCAAATAATCACTGATAAGCTCGACTGGCAGATCCAGCAACTTGCCCATGTGCGCTGCCACCGGGGCAAGCGAAAATTCATCCGCCGGTTCACCCTCGGTCGGCCGCCCCAAATGCGACATCACCATCACTGATGCGCCTTTTTCAAGCGCCAGTTTTATGGTCGGCAGCGAGGCCACAATGCGCAAGTCAGAAGACACCGCACCGTCTTTGATCGGTACGTTCAAATCGGAACGTACCAGCACGCGTTTGCCGGCAAGTGCAAGATCTTCGAGCTTTTTCATCAGTCTTACTTCGCGTTCATCAACGCGACAGTGGTATCCAGCATGCGATTGGAGAAGCCCCACTCGTTGTCATACCAGGAGCAAACCTTAACCAGGTCACCGCCGGTCACTCGAGTCATGCCGGCGTCGAAGTTTGAGGTTGTACTGGTGTGATTGAAGTCGACCGATACCAGCGGCGCATCGTTGTAGGCCAGAATCTTTCCATCAGCCGCACCCTTCATGATCGAATTGACTTCATCGACACTGGTCTCGCGGCCAGCCTTGAAGGTCAGGTCGACAATAGAGACGTTTATGGTCGGCACTCGAATCGCAAAGCCATCGAGCTTACCGTTCAATTCCGGCAATACCAGCCCGACTGCCGCCGCAGCACCGGTGTTGGTCGGAATCATCGACATCGTGGCAGAGCGCGCACGACGCAGATCGGTGTGATAGACGTCGGTGAGCACCTGATCGTTGGTATAGGCGTGGACGGTGGTCATCAGGCCCGACACCAAACCGATGCTGTCGTTGAGTGCCTTGGCCATCGGCGCCAGGCAGTTGGTAGTACAACTAGCGTTTGAAATAACCGTGTCAGATGCCTTGAGCACGCCTTCGTTTACGCCATAAACGATAGTTGCATCCACATCCTTACCGCCCGGTGCAGAAATAATCACCTTCTTGGCGCCACCGGCAATGTGTGCGCCCGCTTTTTCCTTGCTGGTGAAAAAGCCTGTGCATTCCAGCACTACATCAACACCCAGCTCGCCCCAGGGCAATTTCGCCGGATCGCGCTCGGCGAATACCCGAATTCGGTCACCGTTGACTACGATATGCTCGCCATCAACTACCACTTCGCCCGGGAACCGGCCATGCGCGGTATCGTACTGGGTGAGGTGGGCATTGGTAGCCGAGTCGCCCAGATCGTTGATCGCAACGACATCAAATTCTTTGTTACGACCGGATTCGAACAGTGCGCGAAGCACGTTTCGACCGATCCGACCATAGCCATTTATCGCGATTTTAATCGCCATGTTTTCTCCTGCGGGAAGTAGCCAAAGTGGGTGTATTGATAGTCTGAACGTCCAGAACCAGTAGTTCTAGAGCAGATTCCTTACCGATTCTGCAACCTTTGTGGCGTGAAAGCCGAAGTGTTCAAAAACCGCTCCGGCCGGACCGGACTCCCCGTAACCATCGAGGCAGACCGTTCCGCCGTTGAGACCGATATATTTGTACCAGCCGGCGGACACACCCGCTTCAACCGCAACGCGCGCCTGGACCGAGCCTGGCAGCACCTGTTCGCGATAGCTGGCGGGCTGGCTGTCGAACACATCGGTTGCCGGCATGGACACCACTCGCGTGTTGACACCCTCGGCCTTCAGGAGCTCGTAGGCTTCCACCGCGATTCCAACTTCTGAACCGGTGGCGATGATGATTGCCGCGGGGTCGGCACTGTCACGCAGCACGTAGCCACCCTTCTCTATATTGGCGATTTGCCCGGCATCGCGGGTTTGGTGATCGAGATTCTGGCGACTGAACAGCAACGCACTGGGGCCGTCTGTGCGCTCCAGCGCATAGCGCCATGACACGGCAGACTCCACCGCATCGCAGGGCCGCCACACCGACATATTCGGGATCATACGCAACGTGGCCGCCTGCTCTACCGGCTGGTGGGTCGGTCCGTCCTCGCCAACGCCAATCGAATCGTGGGTGTAGACAAAGATCGACGGGATTTTCATTAGTGCTGCCATGCGCAGTGCATTGCGAGCATATTCCGAGAACATCAGAAAAGTGGCGCCATAGACGCGAAAACCACCGTGCAGTGTCATGCCGTTGACTATCGCTGACATGGCAAATTCGCGCACACCAAAATAAATGTAGTTGCCTTCCGCATGTTCTTTTATATCGCGGCTCTGCTCCCAGATCGTCAGGTTGGAGGGCGCAAGATCCGCCGAGCCGCCAATCAGCTCCGGCAGCGACGGGCCAAATCCGTTCAAGGCATTTTGTGATGCCTTGCGACTGGCGATCGTCGCAGCCTCGGCATTGACACTATCGACATAGGCGCTGGCCGCATCATTCCAGCCCGCCGGTAGTTCACCGCTCATGCGGCGCTCGAACTCAGCGCTGTCCGCCGGGTACTGCTTGCGATAGTCGGCAAATTTCTGTTGCCACGCCTGCTCTCGCTCGGCACCCGCCGCACGCGCTGACCAGCCGTCCATCACCTCGGCAGGCACCTCGAACGGCGCATGTGGCCAGCCGATTCGCTCACGCACCAGCGCTATCTCGTCATCACCAAGCGGGGCACCATGGCTTGAACCTTTGCCCTCTTTGTTCGGCGATCCCCAGCCAATCAGGGTTTGGCAGCAAATCATCGTCGGTTTATCGGTCTGCGCCTGCGCCGCCTCAATCGCCGCGCGCACCGCATCAGCATCGTGGCCGTCAACCTCTGCGATCACATGCCAGCCATAGGCCTCGAAACGTGCCGGGGTATCATCGCTGAACCAACCCTGCACCTCGCCGTCGATCGAAATGCCGTTGTCATCGTAGAACGCGATCAATTTGCCAAGCCCGAGCGTACCGGCCAGGGAGCAGGCCTCATGCGAGATGCCTTCCATCAGGCAGCCATCGCCCAGGAATACATAAGTGTGGTGATCGACAATTGAAATATCGGGCTTGTTGAACTGGGCCGCCAGCGTGCGCTCGGCCATCGCCATGCCTACCGCATTGGCCAGGCCCTGTCCTAGCGGGCCGGTCGTCGTTTCTATGCCAGGCGCGCAACCGCGCTCGGGGTGGCCGGGAGTGGCTGCGCCTAACTGGCGGAAATTAGCCAGTTCCGCAACCGGCAGCTCGTAGCCCGAGAGGTGCAGCAACGAATACAGCAGCATCGAACCGTGACCGTTCGACAATACAAAGCGATCTCGATCCGGCCAGTCCGGGTTGGCCGGGTTGTGTTGTAGAAAATCATTCCACAGCACTTCGGCCATGTCGGCCATGCCCATCGGCGCACCGGGATGCCCGGATTTTGCCTTTTGAATTGCGTCCATGCTCAATGCTCTGATCGCATTGGCAAGCTTGCGACGTTCCACCATTAGTTAGTTTCTCGAAGTTCGGGTACGCACAGGTGAACGAAACACGGCGACGTGCCGGCGCTGGCACAGTCGAGATTGCATGGCACCTGCTATGCAAAATTGAACCGGAATGCCGCTGTATGTCCTGTACAACGACGATTTGCCCAAAAGGTTTGTCGGTGCGATGGCACCAGAGAGCAATTCGGCAAGCGTTGCATGGCAACTTGCAGCAAGCTGGCCGATTCCGGCGAAAGTTAGCCCGCCATTCTATCACCAGCGGCACTGATACGGTAGACCAGACCCGAGCACGGCAGGCCGACAAACAGGATTTGCACCACCAACGTAAACGCATGATCTAGCGCGGAAAACTTGAATTACCCACAAGCCTTCCCAAGATTGTGACGACACTTCAGATAACCCCCACCGGGTTAGACAACCAGAGCGAAATTCGCTAGACTGGTTGTTTGCCTGTCAAAAAGGTCTACGGCATTGAGCACCCGATCTGCACGCACCACCACGATGGACCAGAATCAGCAGTCCCGAATCAAGGAACTCATCGCCAAGGGTAAGGAACAGGGCTACCTGACTTACGCCGAAGTCAACGATCACCTCCCTGATGGTATCGTCGAGCCAGACCAGGTCGAAGAGATCATCGCGATGATCAACGACATGGGCATCTCGGTTCACGAGGCGGCACCCGACAACGACACCCTGATTCTCTCCGACACCTCGCTGAGCCCGGATGAAGATGCCGCTGCCGAAGCTGCCGCCGCACTCGCCAGTGTCGATGGCGAATTTGGCCGCACCACCGACCCGGTGCGTATGTACATGCGCGAAATGGGCACCGTTGAGCTGCTCACACGCGAAGGCGAGATCGAAATCGCCAAACGCATCGAAGAAGGACTTTTCGAGGTGCTCACAGCGCTGTCGGCCTTCCCCGATACCGTCAAGAAGATTCTCGAGCGCTACCAGCTCGTCGCCGCAGAGGAAATGCGTTTAAGCGATCTGCTGGTTGGCTTCATCGATCCCAACGAATCCGACGAAATTCCTCTGCCCGCACACATTCAGCAACAAATCCGCGAGAAGGAAGCTGCCGAAAACGGCGAGGAAGAAGAGGAAGTCGTCGACACCGGCCCCGATCCTGAGGAAGTGCGCGAGCGCATGGTCGCCATCGAAGCGGCACACGCCAAGGCCATGGCCGCAATCGCCAAAATCAAAGACGGCAGCCCCAGCGAACTCGAAGAGGCAACTCGCGCCACCACCAGCATGGTCACTGAACTGAAGCTGTCACCAGCTTTTGTCGATCTGCTGACCCGCGGCCTGCGCGAGCGTGTGCACCGCATCCGCACCCAGGAAAAAGCCATCCGCGACATCTGTATCACTAAAAGCGATATGCCGCGAAAAACTTTCATCGCCACCTTCCCGCGCAATGAAATCAGTGACGAATGGCTTCAGGGCCACCTCGATAGCGGTGAAAAATACGCCGCTCGTCTGGCCGAACATGCCGAAGACATTCGCCGCCATCAACGCCGCATGGCAACCATCGAGACGGAAACTTTCCTCACCGTTGGTCAGATTAAGGAAATCAGCCGTCGCATGTCGATTGGCGAGGCCAAGGCACGGCGCGCAAAGAAAGAGATGGTCGAAGCCAACCTGCGTCTTGTCATTTCTATCGCAAAGAAATACACCAACCGCGGCCTGCAGTTCCTCGATCTGATTCAGGAAGGCAACATCGGCCTGATGAAAGCGGTCGACAAATTCGAATATCGCCGCGGCTACAAGTTTTCAACCTACGCGACCTGGTGGATTCGCCAGGCGATCACCCGCTCCATCGCCGATCAGGCTCGCACCATTCGAATTCCGGTGCACATGATCGAAACCATCAACAAGCTCAACCGCATCTCGCGGCAAATGCTGCAGTCTATGGGCCGCGAAGCCACGCCCGAAGAGCTGGCTGAAAAAATGGAGATGCCGGAAGACAAAATCCGCAAAGTGCTGAAGATCGCCAAAGAGCCGATCAGCATGGAAACTCCGATCGGCGACGACGAAGACTCGCATCTGGGCGACTTCATCGAAGATCAGAACATCCTGTCACCGGTCGATTCCGCCACCTCAGGCGGCCTGGGCGAAACCACCCACGAAGTGCTCGCCAGCCTCACCCCGCGTGAAGCAAAGGTACTGCGCATGCGATTCGGTATCGATATGAATACCGACCATACGCTGGAAGAAGTCGGCAAACAGTTCGACGTCACCCGCGAGCGGATTCGCCAGATCGAAGCCAAAGCGCTGCGCAAGCTGCGCCACCCTACCCGCTCGGAACAGCTGCGTAGTTTCCTCGACGGGGAATAGAGGAAGGTTATATAATTCGGCACATCGCGGACGCTGAATGTCGCTTGTCTAAGAGTTACGGGCCTGTAGCTCAGTTGGTTAGAGCAGTGGACTCATAATCCATTGGTCGTAGGTTCAAATCCTACCGGGCCCACCA
>CAKZSB010000329.1 GCA_937920585.1 uncultured Granulosicoccaceae bacterium
TATCGAGCGACTGCGAAGTAAGGTTGAATACACGTCGCTACCGGCCTATCTGATGGAGCCACCATTTACTATTCCCCAACTTCAGCGAGTTTATGAAGTGGTGCTTGACAGGGTGCTGGATAAAAGTTCCTTTCGTACGCGCACACTGTCTGCAGCTTACCTTGAAGAAACCGGCTTGCTGAAAACCGAGGCGCCAAGACCGGCGATGGGCTATCGCATAAAGGCAGGGCAGGGACTGGTCTATTTTCCGCGGCCGTTGAGCTCCGGGGTTTAATGCGAATGTTGTGTTAACCGGCTTCGGCACATTTACAGGCTGAGTGGCGAGCCCTCGCAGGGACGGTCGATCAAGACGCTCGCTTCGAATAGTGAAAACAGAGACTGACAAATAGCGAGACGCACTCGGACGTTTGCAGCCTGACTGATTTTCCAGATGGGCAGAGCCTCTGTGAGGTTCCTCACAACTGACTGAAAATATGCTGGCCTCGCCATTGATGCGTGTCGATACAGGGCTTGACGTTTTGTTTTAGGAATATCGGAAGTGCAGAATTTCAAGAAGTGCGGTACAGCAGTGGTCTGTGTCTTTTGTTTAATCGCCTGTGAGGGAGATAGCGCCCCGAATGAGTCCGACAGGAACAGTCAGTTGACAGGCTCGGTCAGTAGTCGTTCGCTTGCGGTGGTAGATTCTTTGAGAGAAACCATCAGCGAGGACGCCAGATACACGGCAAAATACTTACTTGACGATTCCAGCTACATTAACATTCAGATTGAAAATCAAAGCTCCACTGTCGCTGAAATCCTGACTCTGGATGAGCCGAACTACAATCGCTATGTTGCGGGCTCCTCGTATCAAAAAATTGAGGATCTGAGTTTTACACCACTCGCCGCAAGTTACACCAGCCAGTGGACGCTGCTGGAGGCTGGTGTTTATTACACCGTGGTAGACAATACGGACAGAGGCAGCGTAAAACCACCGTGGAACGGGGTGAATGATCGCGTTACATTCACGATGAGTGTGCTGGTTTCTCCCGGATTTAATGATGCGCCTGTATTGGTTCATGATGATGCCGTGATGGACTCGGGTATTGGCTATGCCCAACTACTTGAGACCAGTATCGTACACACAGTGCAGGATGAAGGCTTCTAGCCATCAGTGTATCAATTTGTAGTCGCAGGTAACTGAAACTTGAGCGGTTTCACCTGCGCACCAGGCATTCGCTGAACGTGAGGCGCTTCTGGCAATACACTCAACAGGTGTTTTCCTGCGTTGGCGGGTATGCAGTTTATCGATAGTTCCAGTCGAGAGTGTATCTCGGCATTTCGTTGGAAGTTGAGGAGTACCGTTGTGTGTAAATCTATTATGATACTGGCCGTAGCCAGCTTTGCTTCGTTTCCTGTTCTTGCTGATGAGGCAACACAAAACCCCTCGCAAGCTGTGCAGTATTCCGAGCTCAAAACCCCGTCCGTCACGAGCCTTCCTGGGTCTGGTCAAGCCACTGTCCCCGGTTTCTATGCCGGTTTTAGAATGGGTAGCTACAATACGTCTGCTGAAAACCTGTCGTTTGACTCATCGGGTGGCGTGGTGCTTGGATATGGAACATCGGCCATTGGTTTTGAGATGGAAGTTAATGCTTCAAACGCGAGTGCTCTGGGTGTACCAATGTCCTACTCGACCGTCGGTTTCTACGTGACCTCGCGGACAACTTCGAAGTATTTCCTAAAGGTAAGGGCGGGTCTGGTGGAACAATCGTTCGAGGCTGATTTGTCCAGAAACTCTGCTATCAGGGTCGATTCTGACTACGGCTTTTCTGCCAGCTTTGGCGGAGGAGTGCGGATAAGCAGTCAGGCGTTAATCGATATTGATGCCACGTTAGTTGATCAGGATCTAACAGTATTGAGCCTGGGTATAAACTACTTTTTTTAGGTTACGGTTACGCTGCTCGGTGTAACTCACCCTGATGCTTGAAATATAACGGGGCTGGCACAGCCCCGTCCCGATAAACGAGCAGGGAGCCTGCCCGAAATGAATAACTGTTTGAAGATGCTAGGTCAGATTCGCCGGCGAATCGGCAACAATCCGATGCAGCAACGCTGAAAGCTGCTCCAGCTCCGCCTCGGTCCAGCGATCCTGAAACACATACGTTGCCTGTTTTGCAAAGGTGGCCCGGGCCTCGCGCAGTTTGGTTTTACCGGCTTTGGTCAGCACCACAAACGCGAGCCGTGCATCTCTTTCATCGGCCTCGCGTGCGAGCAGCCCAAGCTTCTCCATTGGTGCTGCCATACGCGTGACGGTTGATGCGCTGACATGCAATCGCCTGGCAAGCTCGACTCGGGACAGCCTTTGCGATGTTGATCGTTCGAGCTGCATTAAAAGAAAAAATTCGCTGACTGAAAGGCCGTGGACAGAGGAGAACTCCCCTGACAGACGGGCTTTTATAATGTCTGCGGATTGCAGGACGCGCAGTGCGTTGGTGAAGTTGAGATCGTTCATGGTGCTAATATAGTGCGATAAGCTTGCAAGTGCAAGCATTATGCAATAGTGTTGCCAGTACTTTGAATCAGTATGGTGAATAGATCATGAATCTGGAAATGGTGTTTTCAGTTGCAGGGATGCTTGCGATGGCGGGCTGGGTGATGTTGCTGTTGTCGCCGTTTGCGCCCGATCTGGCGGACAAAATTGCAGGCTGGATTATTCCGCTGGTGTTGTCGGTCGGCTACGTGGTGCTGGCGGTGTTCTATTCGTCCTGGGGCGAAGAGGGAGGCTATGGCAGTCTGGCCGAGGTGGCGAAGTTGTTTTCAAATCAGCATGCGTTGCTGGCAGGCTGGATACATTATCTGGCGTTTGATCTCTTGATCGGTGCGTGGATCTGCCGCGTTGCACGGCGAGAGGCCATTCGTTTTTGGTGGGTGGTGCCGTGTTTGGTTCTCACGTTCCTTTTTGGGCCAGCTGGATTTTTGTTGTTTGCGCTGCTGCGATGGGCTGCCGCCCTCGCGAAAGCGAGAAAAGCCGGCTAAAGCCTGTATTCCAACTTGCCTGGCGCGGCATGCTCAGTCGGCGGGATACCAATACGTTGGTGTGGACTTTTGGCGATCGATAATCAGGAAGTTGTTGGCAAACGCCCGGTAGTTGGCGCTCCACTGGCCATCCGGCCATTGAATGCGGATATTGGCGCGTTCAGCTACGCCCAGCCCAACGTGAATAAACCCGGCGTGGCCGGACGCGTGGCCGCCACCGATTTGCACGGTTCTGCTGCGGGTGGTGTTGCCGGACTTTACGGAGATCTTGGCACCGACTGCGTTACGATTGATGCCATGTTGTCGCAATGCGATCTGCAGCCAGTTGCCCATAGGGCGGGAGCGCTTGCCGGTATCCAGCGCGCCGCCGTTTCGAAACAGCGCGACATTATCATTGCGGTTAACCACCACGATATCGAGTTGTCCGTCGAGATTGAGATCGACAAGCGATGCCCCGCGGCCGCGCGTAGGTTGTGCCAGGCCGGCTATGTGTCCAACCTCTTTAAAGCCTCCTTCATGAGTGCCGAGTAGCAGGTTGTCCGGATCGAATGCGGCGAAGTCCGGCATTTGCTCGACGTTGCCTTTGGCAATAAAAAGATCGAACAAGCCATCGTTGTTGACGTCATTGAACTCGGCGTGCCAACCGGTGGAGGGCTTTAGGTCGTCGCCGGTGTAAGGTCTGTGCGCAGTGGCCCCTTTATCCCAGGCGATATCCCGGTATTGCGGCCAGCCGTTTTCATCGAATACGTCGAGCTCGAGTTGCTGAAGTTTGGTATCCCCCATCGATGTTAGTGCATACTCCGGAAAGCCATCGCCGTTAAGATCGGCGCTGGCGATACCCATGCCCCAGATTACTACCGGTTGCCAGCCATCGCGCTTGCTATAGGAGCGCGGCAGTTCGCCACTGTTAAAGTGCCATAGTTGCTCCTGGCCTCCACGATGGTACTGGCGATCGTTGGTAATGCGAAGTGACGCGGTGCCGGAACGATTCCAGTCGGTGAACAGCATTGACAGTGCGCAATAGCCGGGGCTTAGATTAATGGCATCCGGGTAGAGAGGCTGGCTCAATTCGCCACGTGGTTGTTGAGCCGGGCGCAGCAGCTGGTGATCGTCGCAGGTACCCCAGGGCGAGCCAGGCGCAGTGCGGTCGACATAGTTGCCAAAGGCCAGAGCAGGATAGGGTGAGCCCTGTTCGAACGTGGCGCTAAAAGCGGTGGTCCATGCGTTATTGGCGGGGAGTTTGAAGGGTTCGAAAGCGGAGTCAAAGGTGCAGTCAGCATTGCCACGCAAGAGCCGGTTCTGGCCCACCCGCAATATTGCGAGGTCCTGGTATCCATCGTTATCGATATCGATGGGGTAGGCACCGGTCACCTTGCGCATGGCGTTTGTAGAATCCACCGCTGCTTTTTCGAATCTGAGATCACCACCGACGTCACTTCGATTGATGTAGAGCGCAGCCGGGCTATCGCCACCTGCGATGAAAAGGTCGGGTTTGCGATCGCCGTTGCAGTCGAACACGGCGACGCCGCCACCAACAAAATACTCCCATGGCCCGGTGTATTGATGGGTCAGGCCTGCACTGACAGCCTGTTCGACAAACTGCGGGATATCGGCAAAGAGGCCCGTAACGGGTTGTGTCTGGTGGTCGCTGTCGATTTGCCCGAGGCCGGGAGCACTCGCCAGACACACCAGCGTTGTGAGCACGCAGGCTGATACGGATCGTAAGGGCACTGATTTAATTGGCCACATGGTTATCGGCAATCGTAAGTGTTTTCAAAAAGGCGATTAACGATTGCTGTTCGAGTTGCGCTAATGAGAGGTAGTGATCCCGGGACTTGCGCCCGTCGCCACCGTGGGCGCTGATCACCTCATGCAATGTGCTCAGGTCTCCTCGATGCCCGTAGGGGGCGGTGGCTGCGATTCCCCATAATTCGGTCGTGGCGAAGACGTCGCGCTCAACAAAGCGTTGCGCCAGCAGCTCGTTGCCCAGTGTTGCGACTGTGGCATCGGCGATTTTGTGCCGTTTGAGATCGCCAAAGAGCGGCACCAGAACATCGCCGTTCTGGTTGCGTGGCAAGGCCTGAATCCACGGCAGCATCGCCAGATCGTACTGCGTGCCTAAATCATCTTCATGTTGCCGGCGTGTGCCCGCGGCATCATAGGGGCCAGGGTCGTGAAAGATCGTGGAGCGCAATGGCAGGGCGGGTATGTGGCAGGCTGCGCAGCCGATATCGTTGAAAAGAGCCTGGCCGTCTGTTGCTGCACGCTGCCATTGTGTATCTGCGGGTATGTATACAGTTGGCGCGGGCAATGTGGCCTGCCAGGCAACCAGGGCGGTGACGTCACCTGATGTAATTTCGTGGGTTACCGAGTCTTCGTCGAAATCGTTGCTGCCGGTCCAGCGTGCGCCGTAACGCTCGGTGGCTAGCATGCCGTGGTGGTGATTCAGTGCGTTAATGGTGAATTGCCGCAATGAGGTTATGACACCTTTCTGGCTGAAGGGCCTGATAACGAGATCGGAATCGACACCGTCGATACCAGCGAGATCTACCGTGCCATCGGGATTGGCGACGAGCTCCCCGAAATCCACGCCTTTGGTTTTGAGCGCTACAGAAATTTGTCGTTGTTGTTGTCTGGCTGACTTGAGTGCTTCGCCGCGATGCTGCTGCAAATCTGCCGTCATTTCACGCGCCAGTAATTCGATCAGCCCAGCGCCGAACAGATGGTTGGTATTGCGCTCATTGGAGAACTGCGGATCGGTGTTGTCAAAATCGGTGTTCTGAAACCCTTCGGAGACAAATACATTGGCGACAAAGCCACCGGCGCCTCCGGTGACCGGCTGATGATGGCAACCGGCACAGGCGTTGGCATCGAGCCCGGAGGTACGAGCAAACTGGTTTCGCGGTGGGCGTTTTCGTTTGGTGGGAATGATCGCCTGGGTCGACATGGGCCTGCCGACGCCATCGATGCTTGTGAATTTGGCGCTAAATAAATGCTCGCCGTGGGATGTCAGTTGACGAAGGCGCTCTAGATCCAGGGTGCCGCTGACATTTTTCTGTGCCAGGTGTTCAACGATGGCCTGTTCGTGACAGGGATAATGCGGGCGCAGAGCTTCATCCGACGCAGGCTTGTTTTCATCGGCACGTGCCGCGCTGCCGGCGAGCATGCCCGGCACGAGGATCAGGGCAATCGCCGTGTGCACACTCGCCTGTAGATACGCTTTGATCGATCTGTAGGTTGTTTTTGCCATAGCTATCGAGGGATCGGAATCAGTTGTTGATGACATTGGCCGGCGAGCCGACGGAAAATATATGTTGGTCGACGTAGGCCAGACACTGCATCGCCGCACCGCGCCGAATCAGTTCGTTCTCGCTCTCGCCACAGTGCACTGAAACGATATCCTCTGCGCCGCTGTCACCGCTATTTGGCAGGCGCTGGTGGATCGCTTCGGCAACGAAAGAGGCTGCCGTCTGGTTGAGGCCGACCAGCCGTATCGGGAAGGAATCGAAAATCGCAAACAGATTGGCCAGGCCCTGTCCGATTGCCGCCCCGGCCTCACGCAGCGCAAGGCGCTCGATGCCGTCAGTTGCCTGAGCGGCAGTAAATATCTCGTGCATGACTTCGGCAGGAATGGTTTCCTCGGCGAGTTCATCCGGGCGCAGGCTGTTGACCCGGCGCCAGATCGCGTAGTCGGCCGCGTAGGCCTCTATACACCCGTGGCTCCCGCAGCGGCAAAGCGGGCCATCGGTGGAGATCTGCATGTGGCCCAGTTCGGTGCCCGAGGAGCGTGATCCGGTGAGAATAGCACCGTCGTGTATCAGGCCGAGCCCGATGCCGTAGGAAACCAGCACAGCGGCGAAGTTGCCAATGCCATCCGTTAATGATCCGCCACTGTCTTGCTGATGTCCGGGTACTCTATCGCCATAGAGTGCGCTTGCAATCATGTTGCAGTCGTTGTCGACAGTGACGTCGACGCCAAAGCGCGCACGCAGGTGGCGCCCGACGGCGATGATCTCGTCTTGTGAGCGTGGCGACCAGAGTAGATCACCATCGTGCCGGGAGACCTTGCCCTGGCAGGCAACGGTGATGTGCTGCAGTGACGAAGCTTCTATCAGCGAGGGAGTTAATGCCTGTTGCAGCGTGTCGGTGATCTGCTCCAGCAGGCTGTTACCGGCCTGGCCAGCGGGTTTGATTGCGTTCGTGTGCCGGGTGAGTGTGGTGCCGCTGTAATCGAACAGCGTTACTTCAATGCGATCGAAGTTGACTGTGACAATGGCCACCATCGCAGCCTGCGGCGTTAGTTCAAGCACCACCTGGGGGCGGCCGCGCCGGGGGATTTGGGGGGCTGGCGAACTGTTGTTACTGTCGGCAGCGGCATCATTCGCACCGGTGTGCTCTGCCTGCAGCGGCTGCGGGCTAATGCGGGTCTCTGCGGTCGTCAGCGGTGGCTGATCCGATTCGACAATAATTTGCTCATCGAGCAACTGTGCGGTCACCTGGGTAACGGTGGCGGCGCTGAGCCTGGTGCTGGAGGCAATCTGTTTTCGCGATTGGCTGCCAGAGGAACGCAGACAAGCCAGCACCCGGGCGCGGTTGGCATATCTGAGTTCGTCGGATCGTGTAATTGGGCTCATGAAAAATAACTTGACACATCTGGCCGCAGGAGTCACTATTTTTTTCGAGGCGCAAACTAATGATGATGACCGGTCGGCAGCCGGTATCAGGTTTGTATCGAGCGGCGACAGCTCGCGCGCTGTGGCTGTCGTCGTGATTGAGACTTGTCGACATATTGATCTGTCGACAGAGGCAAGTGATACTGGCGCGGCACGTTTTGGCTGGCAGCGGGTGTTACCGGTTTGAAGCAGGGCACGGGCGAGTTCGTAGAAGCTCTCCTTATTTTACTCTTACGAGGAACAATTCATGAAAAAGACATTACTGGCAATTGCTGCGTCTTCGATTATTGCGGCAGCTTCTGCTCCTGCAATGGCGAAGGACAAAATCATCGGCGTCTCCTGGAAGGTTTTCCAGGAAGAGCGCTGGAAGCGCGACGAGGCGGTTATTAAAGAGATTGTCGAAGCCAATGGCGACAAATACATCTCTGCCGATGCGCAGGGTTCTGCGGGCAAGCAGCTGACTGACATCGAGTCGCTGATTTCACAGGGCGCCGACGTTCTGATGATCGTACCTTTCGACTCGGAGGCGATTTTGCCGGCGGTTGAGCAGGCATCAGCTGAAGGCATTCCAATGATTGCCTACGACGTACAGATCGAGCACCCCGATTCTCTCTACATCACATTTGATAACGTCGGTGTCGGCCGACTGATGGCCAAAACCATGCTCGAGCAGGGCAAAACCGAAGGTAACTTCGCGTTCATCAAGGGCGACCAGGGCGATCCGAATGCCACCTTCCTGTTCGAAGGTATCATGGAAGTGCTGCAGCCGAGCATCGACAGCGGCGCGATCAAAAACGTCTGTGAAACTTTCACCGATGGCTGGAAGCCCGAGAACGCTCAAAAGAACATGGAGCAATGCCTGACATCGCAAAACAACAACATCGACGCTGTCATCTCTGAGAATGACGGCATGGCAGGTGGCGTTGTCGCCGCACTGGAAGCCCAGGGTATGGCGGGCAACGTTCCGGTCACCGGCCAGGATGGTGACCTGGCAGCGATCAATCGCGTTGCACGTGGCACACAACTGGTATCGGTATGGAAAGACTCACGCGCACTGGGCAAAGTTGCTGCAGAAGCAGCACTAATGCTGGCCGATGGCAAGTCCATGTCAGACGTGCCCAACACGGCACCTTTTTCCGGTGGCAAGCGCGGTGTTGAAGTAGTGTCTATCCTGCTCGAGCCTACTCCGAT
>CAKZSB010000330.1 GCA_937920585.1 uncultured Granulosicoccaceae bacterium
CTCCTGATATTCGATCTGCATTTCCGAACTGTTGCGCAGTATGCGCAGAAAAAATGCCAGGCTGAAAAAAAGTATTGCAGCCGAAAAGGTGGCGATGATGATCGACAGCTCCTTTTCGGATAAACCAGACGGGCTGGTGAGTGATAAGCGCATGGTGCCGATATCGGCATGGATTTCCCGGTTCGTCACAAACGGCGAGAACCAGTTGCTAAAGTGCAGATTGGGCCGGGTAGTTGCCGCGACAGTGGCTGCGGCAATCGGATGCTCTGTGTCGGATTGATAGATGAACAGTGTGGCGCTGAGGGCCTCTTCGCCCGCGCGACTGTGGGTCAGGATCTGCTGGGTATTCAGCGCAAGCCAGTACCCGCCGTCGGTCTGGTCGAGGCGGTCAATCGGATGCACGGGCGGGTAGTGACCGCGGTAGGTAGGCTGGGCGATCAGCATGCCGCGGTTCGACAACGGCCAGGACTCGGGCGTGCCGATGACAGTAGTTTGATTTTGCGCCGCCGCCGCATCCAGTCTGCGGCTGAGTTTGGGATTGGATTGCAGGTCCACGCCAATCAGCTCGTACAGCGGCGAGGCGGGAGGATGCACATTGACGATCGGGTTGAACCGCTGGCGATCGCTCTGCAGCGGCTGTCCATCGTCGCTGCGAACCCGGGTTGTCTCAGTGAATACGCCGTAGTGCTGCAGTACGCTCTGAAAATCCTGTGTCTGGCTTTTGTCGAGCTGGTCGTAGCGTCCTAACGCCTGCACAAACGGGTAACTCTCGGCGACACCTTTGGCGTAGATTGCGAACTGGCGATGCACGCGATCGCGCTCTGACGCCTGATGGATGGCAGCCACAGAATGAAGTATCTGGCTGCTTGTGTTACTGGTTTCCTGCAGCCGCTGCTGAACCTCGCTGGCGGCTTCCTCGAATGCCGTTAGCTGTTTGTTTGCCAGCAAAGTCAACGCGATGAACGCCGCCAGGCACGCGCCAGTGATGATGACGATCATAGCCAGCAACAGGTCGTTGCGCGCAACCGGATGATCCAGCGGTGGAGGCGTGTTGGATCCCATCTCAGCGCCGGCCCTCGGTGGCGTAAGGCCGGTTCGCGACTGGCGTAGATGTGCGCGCGTTGGTTTCGATTGAAGTTTGTTCGAGCACAGCTGCAGGACCCGCGGTTGATCGTCTGCCGCAGGCACCTGGCGTTGTTGTGTCATCGTCGTTGCTGTGCATCTTGGCGCACTCTGTCATTTAGTCTGGCCGGGTAACGATTTATTAGCGGCGGTTTTTCCGGGGTGTTCAGCCCGGCCGATGGTATTCGCGACTGACTGCCCCTTTTGCTGTGGCGTGGCTATCAGAAATTCATCAATCCGTTGCGAAACGGGCTAATCAGCGGGCTTGCTGCAGTGCCGAGGCTGGCAATTTTCTGGCTGAGCTGCAAGCGTGCTTGCTATAGTGCCCGGAGCCCAGAACGATTCACCGGAATCTCTCGATGACACGATCGACTCAAGCGAGTCATGTATTTCCGCGCAGTAGTAAAGTCACGCCGCCTGTCGTGGCCAGTGGAGATGGCAGCTATCTCATTGATGTCGATGGCAAACGCTATCTGGATGCCTGTGGCGGGGCTGCTGTCTCATGCCTGGGTCATTCCAATCGGCATGTGATTGATGCGGTCAGTGAACAGCTCAACCGTATCGCCTACGCGCACACGAGCTTCTTCAGTTCCGAACCCGCCGAACAACTGGCTGACATGCTGATCGAGCGTGCGCCGGCGGGTATTGATCGAGTCTATTTTGTCAGCGGTGGCTCAGAAGCGGTGGAGGCGGCCATAAAGCTTGCGCGGCAGTACCACCTGGAACGCGGCGAGCCGCAGCGGCAACACGTTATCGCCCGTTTGCAAAGTTACCATGGCAATACTCTGGGGGCGCTCTCGGCCGGCGGAAACCTGTGGCGTCGCAAGCAATTTCAGCCACTGCTGAGTGACGCCATGCATCATATCGATGCCTGTCACTACTGGCGCTGGGGCGCTGCTGACGAAACGCCGGAACAGTATGGCAAGCGCACAGCCGATTTGCTCGAGCGGAAAATCCTCGAGCTGGGGGCAGATTCTGTATCCGCTTTTCTGGTTGAGCCGGTAGTGGGTGCCACGATGGGCGCGGTTACCGCCCCCGATGGCTATTTCCGGCGTATCCGCGAGATCTGTGATCAATATGGTGTGGTGCTGATTTTCGATGAGGTGATGTGTGGCATGGGCCGGACCGGCACCCTGTTCGCCAGCGAAACCGAGCATGCGGTGCCCGATATTGTCTGTATCGCCAAGGGCCTGGGCGCGGGCGTGCAACCGGTCGGTGCTATGCTTTGCAGTGCGCAGATCTACGCTGCCATCGAACAGGGCAGCGGTTTTTTCCAGCACGGACACACCTACCTTGCCCACCCCGCAGCCTGTGCGGCCGGTGTCGCGGTGCTGTCCGAAATCGAGCGCGGTGACTTGCTCGCCAACGTGCGCAATCGGGGGCAGCAATTAATTGCGGCTCTGGAACAGCGTTTTGGCAATCATCCCCACGTTGGCGAAATACGCGGGCGCGGTCTGTTCGTTGGTGTCGAGCTGGTTGCCGATCGGGCCAGCAAAGAACCGTTTGATCCGGCCTTGCGTCTGCACGCCGTGTTGAAAAAGACCGCATTCGAAAACGGATTAATGATCTACCCGATGGGTGGCACCATCGATGGTGAATATGGTGATCATGCGCTGCTGGCGCCGCCGTTCATCATCGACGACAGCCATGTTGAAGAGCTGGTCGATAAACTTGGCCGCTCGCTCGATCAAACCCTGGCGAGTGCACAAAGCTAAAGCGCTCCGCTGCCTCTCTGGCTTGTTCGAACGATAGCGTTGTGATGTACTGATTGTCTGTTTTTGATGCCCCCGGCGGGCCATCTATTCGTCCACTCGACAGGAGCCCCGCAGCCATGGCAGAGCGCTCGTTTGCCGCAGAAGTTGAACAACTGAGGATCGGTGACGGCGAAACCTTTCGCGGCGAGGGCATACTCGCGATCACCAAGGCGCTGCTGGAAAATGGCGTGGGCTATGTCGGTGGGTATCAGGGCGCGCCGATCTCACATCTGATGGATGTGCTGGCCGATGCGCAGGACATTCTGGCCGAACTGGGCGTGCACTTCGAAGCTAACGCCTCCGAGGCGGCTGCGGCTGCCATGCTTGCAGCCTCAGTGCACTATCCCATCCGCGGTGCCGTTACCTTTAAATCCACTGTCGGTACCAATGTCGCATCCGATGCGCTGGCCAATCTGGCTTCCGGCGGCGTGACCGGCGGGGCTTTGATTATCGTCGGCGAGGACTATGGCGAGGGTTCTTCGATTATGCAGGAGCGCTCGCATGCGTTTGCCACCAAGAGTCAGATCTGGCTGCTCGATCCGCGCCCCAATTTGCCGAGTATTGTCGCCGCAGTGCGCCACGGGTTTGAACTGTCGGAAGCCTCTGGCACGCCAGTGATGCTGGAGGTGAGAATTCGCGGTTGCCACGTGCACGGGGAATTTGAAGCGGCAGACAACCGCGCGCCTGATTTCACGGTGGCCGATGCACTGCAGAACCCGCGGCGAAAGACGGACCGGGTCGTGTTGCCACCCGCGTCATTTCAGCACGAGCAGGAAAAGGTGACACAGCGCTGGCCGGCGGCGGTTGAATACATCAGGCGCAATGGCCTCAATGAGCATTT
>CAKZSB010000331.1 GCA_937920585.1 uncultured Granulosicoccaceae bacterium
CGGTTCAAGCCAGTGTTACGCCGATTGGGCCTACCGGTATTTCGACGGGTATTGCACTGAATACCGATGGCGGCAACGATGCCTATTTGATTGCCACTAACGGGGGTGCATTGCTCGGTGGCTTGACGGCACTGACGATCGAATCGCAGTTTGCGATCGATACCCCCACAACACTGAATCCGTTGTTGTCCTACGCGACAATTAACAAGGCCAATGCGCTGTTGTTGGCCGTCCATGATGACGGCACGCTGTTTATGCATCTCAACGATCAGCGCATCGATGTGCCGGTGCTGTACCCGGCGCTACTGGATGGCCAGCGCCATTCAATTGCGTTTAGCTGGGACTCGTTGCATGGTGAGTTTGCGTTTTATATCGATGGTGATCTGGTTCACAGCGGCAGTGGATACCAGCCAGGCTATGTAGTGGAGGCGGGCGGTGAACTGGTACTGGGTCAGGATCAGGACTCGCCCGACGGTGGCTACAACAGTACGCAGCAATTCCAGGGCACTTATCATGATTTGCGACTCTGGAGCGAAGCGCGGACCGAGGCGGAGATTGCACAAACTTACCGGCATCAACTGCAGCCGGATAGTGCGCCGCCATCGTTGATTGCCAATTGGCAGATGGATGGAATCGACGGCACCGGCAGCGTTATCGACAGCGTTGCTGGCAATCGTCTGAATGTGGCGCATGTCAGTGACAGCGGATTTATTGCCAGCGTTCCACAGGCAGGCCTTTCTGTGTCGGAGCGTGCCGCTGATGGTGACACCATCGGTTGGCTGGTGCCGCGCAGCGCTACTATTGTTGAAGACCTTGTGCGCGACGGTCGCTTTACGTATTCGGGGGATACCTACGTTAACCACTACGCCGCTGGCAGCAACATTGGTGATGCCGGTGGTGCCTGGTATGTTGACTCCGGTGATGTCGGGGTTGAAACCGACTGGCCGGATACACCGCTGGGTGGCGAACCCATCGATCTCGATGGCACCACACCCGGTTCGATCAGCCAGGCTCTAAACACCGTCGCCGGGCAACGTTATCAACTTAATTTTCTACTCAGCGGCAATTTCTCGGACGGACTGCCCAAGAGCCTGACAGTCAGTGCAGGCGACAGCAGCGCGAGCATGACTGTCGTCCCGCCAACTGGCTGGGCCTTTGACAATCCACTGTGGAATCACCGCAGTATGGAATTCACCGCGACATCGGCAACGACAATCCTGAGCTTTACATCTGATTCGGTGGCCGGCAACTTTGGTGCGGCGATTGGCGATGTGCAGGTTGTTGCAGTAGCGCCGGCAGTACAAGTGCTGCTGGACACCGATCCGACGCTGAGTTACGACGCCGGTACAGGCAAGTTCTATCGCGCAGTGTCCACCCCTGTGGTGTGGAATGATGCGCGTGATCAGTCGATTGCCGATGATTTGAATGGTATTGCCGGTGAGCTGGTCACGATCGATTCAGCGTACGAAAATACCCTGGTGCACGGCCTTGCGCAGTCGGTGGGTGGCGGTGTCTGGCTGGGGGCATCTGACGCTGAGTCTGAAGGTCACTGGCACTGGCGCGAAGGTAACTTACAGGGTACGCAGTTCTGGGATGGACAATCTGTAGCCGCTGGCGGAATTGCTACGAACAGTCAGTTCACCAATTGGCGTGTGGGTGAGCCTAATGACAACACCGATGAAGATTATGCGCTGTTGTTGTCAGCCACTGGCTTGTGGAACGATGGTTTCGGCAACGATACTTATCGCTACATTACACAGTGGGATGCCGACAAGGTATTGTCGAATGTTCAGTATAGCCTGAGTGACCCGAGTGGTGCGTTTTCGATCAATGCCAACACCGGTGAAATTACGGTTAGCGATGCCGGTGTGATCGATTTTGAAAACTCGACATCGCATGATATCGACGTTCGCGTTACCGATGCCAATGGCGAATTTCACGATCAAACCATCACCATACAGGTGAATGATGTCGCCAACCCGGTGCTGGCTGGTATTGAAGCATCAGCGATAGATTACCCGGAGAACAGCGGGCCCGTTGCCTTAACTGATTCCCTGACCTTAAGCGGCGAACTGCAGCGCGCGACAGTGACGATCGTTAGTGGTTATGCGGCGACAGAGGATCAACTTACCTTTGTTGATACACCGACAATCACGCACCTGTGGGATTCGGTTTCAGGTGAGCTGACATTATCAGGTAGTGACACGGCGGCTGCATGGCAGCAGGCCCTGCGTTCAGTCGCGTTTGTGAATGATAGCGACGATCCAGCCAGCGGTCAGCGCGGTATTCAGTTTTCGGCTGACAACGAAGGCGAGTTGTCTAATCTGCAAAGCCGGGTAATTGATGTGACTGCGGTTAACGACGCCCCGACTTTGGTTGCCTCTAATCCGCTAACAGTGATCGAGGATCAGACAGATCCCGCGGGTCAGTCGGTGCACGATATTTTCTCCGGCGCGCTGGATGATATCGATGGCAACGTTATCGGGGTCGCAGTGGTAGCCAATGCGGCGACGAATGCCGAGGGTGAGTGGCGCTATTCAAGCGATAACGGCAGCAGCTGGTTTCCGATCGGTACTGTTACCCAAAGCGATGCGCTGGTAATTGGTATCGACAGCCTGCTGCGCTTTATACCGACCGCCAACTATCACGGTTCTATACCGGCGTTGACGGTGCACGTTGTCGATGATTCGGCCGGCACCGACGTAACCGCTGGCACGGTGCGCGAACAGCTTGATGCCTCGATTCAAGGCGGGTCCACTCAATTCTCCGCTACCAGCGATCTGATTCGGGGCACGGTGACATCGGTATTTGATCCACCCGCCAATACCGGTGTGGTGCCCGGTCTGCTCAGTGTTACCGAGGATATTGGTACCAGCCTTAACCTGGGCAGTATTCAACTGGATCAGCGCGATTTCATCGGCGATCTGACGCTGCGTCTGGAGACGCTGAACGGTGGTTTACTGACGACCACAAGTGACTCCTCAGTGACAAGTGTCAGTGTCGGGCCGGGCACGGTTGAGCTGACGGGCAGCTCTGCGCAGTTGAACGCATGGCTGGACACCGCCGGTACTCTCGTCTACCAGCACGGTGTAGCGCATACTGCTGGCAACGCAGCCGATACACTCGTGATCACGTTGCGGTATGGCAGTGACAGCACGGTCATTGGAAACTCAACGATCAATATCGCCAATCTGAACGATGCGCCGCAATCCGGTGATTCTGTGTTGGGCATGGTAGAGGATACCGTTTATACGCTGACCCCGGGCGATTTCGTCTTTTCGGATGTGTTCGATAGCCCGGCCAATGCATTGCTGGCGATTCAAATTGAGCAGGTGCCAGCCAATCTGCAACTGCTGCTCGATGGTGTGGCGGTTGCGAATGGCGATGTGGTTTTTGTAACAGACATCGCCAGCGGTAAACTGGCATTACATCCTGCGGCCAACGCCAATGGTAACGCCTACGACACTCTGCAGTATCGGGTTCAGGATAATGGTGGCACCCTCGATGGCGGCGATGATCTGGGCAATACCATTGCAACAATGACCATTAATGTCGCCGCAGTTAACGACACGCCGGCGTTTAGCGTGCTGCCGGCGTCGCTGATGCGAGGGGATACGATTGCGCTGACGAACAACATCAGTGCGATCGATGTCGATGTTGAGCCCGCGCAACGCATGATTACAGTAACCAGCGTGCCCGCCCATGGATTGCTGCAATTGAATGGCACCACACTGGCGGCCAATGACACCTTCAGTCAGGCCGATGTCGACGCCGGGAATGTGCGCTATGTACATAACGGTGCGCCGGCGATGGATGACACTATCGCACTGGCCTTCAGTGACCATGGGCCGGATGCCGGTACGCTTAGTGTAGCGAGTTTGCTATCGATAGCAGTGGCCGAAACTCATCCGCAGGCCGAGGCGGATAACGCTTCCGTGGATGAAGGGCAATCGATTGATATCGACTTGCTCGGCAACGATCAATCCGCAGACGAGCCACTGGATCCGACGAGCGTTACACTGGTGCAGGCCCCGTCACACGGTCGTGTTTCCATCGCTGATAGTGGTGTGCTGTCGTATCACCACAATGGCGGCGAGTCCGTTACTGATCAACTGAGTTATACCGTTGCGGATACAGGTGGCGAGGTATCTGAGCCGACCACAGTTGAAATATCCATCGATGCGGTTAATGATGCGCCACAGCTGCAGGTGCCGCCGGTTACTGTGGATCTGTCCGGCACTCACGAGAAATACTGGCAGTCAATGACACTGGCGGACGGTTCGATTGTCTCCATCGGCGCGGCACTGGATATCGATGATGTGGTTCGTATTCTTGTCAGCCGGTTTGATGCCGATGGCGTCCCGGATCCCTCTTTCGGTGATGGTGGCCACATGTTGCTGGAGGGGGCGCCCGCAGACGCTGACCAGGAGCAGATAGGCTATGCGTTAATGCCAACGGATGGTGGTCGACTTTTGATCGCCGGTCAGGCCAATGAGTATGCACTCATCGCACGATTGAACGCCGACGGCACGCCTGATTCGACATTCGGCGTTGATGGATGGACAAAATTAAACGCACCCGGTGGGGACTTTTCGCGAATATACGACCTGATTGAGCTGAGCGATCAACGCTTGCTGGTTGCCGGATTTAGCGATGTGGGCGATCGTACAATGACACTGGCACGATTAAATGCCGACGGTTCACCGGATAACACATTCGGCACCGACGGATTGCTTGTCACGGCAATTGGTAACGCCGCACACCAGATTCAAACCGATGCGCTGGATCGTTTGCTGATAGCCGTGTCTACTGGTGACGATCAACAGCTTGTGCGCCTGCTGGCCGATGGCCAGCCAGATACCTCCTTCGATGGAGACGGGCTGCTGAACACCGGCATGACTCGTGGCAGTGAGAGCGCTCATCCAATGGTCATTCAGCCAGATGGTAGTATTATCGTGGCCGGTATAGCAGACGGATCGGTTCCGGAATCGGTGTTGATAAAGCGCTATCTTGACGACGGATCGCTGGATGCCGGTTATGGCGTCGGTGGTCAGGCAGCGCTGCCGCGGATGGAAACGGTATCGGCAATCGTGCCGCAGTCGGACGGAAAAATTGTCATCGCCGGGACACAGCATCAGCAGGGTGAGCAACTTGTTGTGGTGCGAATTAATCTCGATGGCACACTGGACCAGACTTTTGCGCAACACGGTATTTTTCAAATCCCCTTCAGCAGCGGCGAATGGGGTTTTGGTTTGCACATCGATAGCGGCGATCGCATTCTGCTAAGCGGGGCGAACACCACAGATACTGAAAACTGGAATGCTGTGCTGCTGCGTCTTTCGCCCAATGGTCAGATGGACCTCGACTTTCGCGACAGCGGGCGCCCGGTAGTGACAGAACAATTGCTGGCGACCCCGGTCTCTCCAACGCTTGAGATAGTCGATGCGGAGTTATCGGTCGATGATGATTTTGCTGCAAGCACACTGCAGTTGCAGCGCAGCGGTACAGCCAGTTCCAATGATCAGTTCAGCTCTGCCAATCCATTGCTGGCAGCGATCCAGGAGGGCGGCAACCTGGTGTGGGATGGCCAGGTGGCAGGGACAGTGATTCAAAATAGTGGCGGACTATTGCTAGTGCAACTCAATAGTGCGGCGACCGGATCGGTTGTTAATAGTGTCGCGCAGTCAATCGGGTATACCTTCAGTGGGGATGCGCCGCCTGCGAGTGTGACCCTGGAATGGCAATTCAGCGATGGCAACGGCGGTGCGCAAGGCAGTGGCGGGGTGCAGAATGCCAGCGCTACCGTGGCAATGGATATTGTGCCAGTTAATGATGCACCGGTGGTCACACCCGGCGCAGATACCGCCAGCTTCACGGAAGATGGCGTTGCTGTCGCCATCGCGCCTTCACTGACAATTGATGACGCCGAATATGATTCGCTCGATGCAGCAGCGCACACTACCGTGACGCTACAGCGCGCGGGCGGGTCTGATGCGCAGGACGAATTCGTTGCCAGCGGTCAGTTAGGGGCGCTGCAGACGGGCGCTGATTTCAGCGTCGCCGGCGCGCGCCTTGGCATCATTGCAAACAACAACGCCGGTTTGTTGCGAATCAGCTTTGACGCTGGTATCAGTACCGCGGATATCAGTAATGCACTGCGACAGATCGCCTATCAGTTTGTCGGTGATGCACCACCACCGCAGGTCACTTTGCAGTGGACATTTGCCGATGGCAATACCGGTTTGCAGGGTGAGGGTGGGGAGCTAACCGGCAGCGCAGCGTCGATCGTGTCGATCGTTGCGATCGATGATGTACCACAGATTAACAACCTGCCCGCCGCGACACTGCCCTACATTCACGGCGCACCGGCTATTAGCATTGCCCCGTTAATCGAACTCGCCGATCCGGATTCAACGATGCTGAGCCAGGCGCTTGTTGCCATCGATGGCTACCAGCCAGGTGTCGATGTACTGGGTTTAAGTGGTGACACATCGCTTGCGACAAACTGGGATGAATCCAACGGCCACTTGCTGCTCACGGGTAGTGCCGAGCTTGCAGTGTATCGCGACGCATTACAGCAGCTGACGTATCAGAGTGTCGATCTGCCCTCGCAGCCCGAGATCGACAGGCAGATTCGCCTTACCGTTACCGATGATAGCGGTGCGAACAGCGCTGCCGGTTTGATCACGGTGGATCTGACGGTGCCCGAACATCCGGTCACACTGGAGATCGCTAGTACCGATGTCTTGAGTTTCATCGAGGGTTCATCGCCGCTTGTGATTGTTCCCGATCTCGTGGTGACCTCGCTCGATGCAAAAGCTGTGTTAAGTGCGCAGGTACAGATCTCGAGCGGCTACGTTGCCGGACAAGATGAATTGCAATTTGTCAGTGCCAGTGGATTAACCGTTGAATGGCATACAGACACAGGCATTCTGTCGATCAGCGGTAACGCTGATGCGAGCACTTACCAGGCCGTGTTGCGCGGTATCAGCTACAGCAACGGCAGTGAAGATCCGGATGTTTTCAGTCGTACCCTGTCTATTGTGCTCAACTCTGAATCCGGTGTATCCAATCAGATAGATGTTCAGTTGCAACCGGTCGCGGTTAACGATAGCCCGAGTGCCACTGGCGCTATTGTGGCGTTGCCGGGCAGCGTCAGTCATACCCTGTCGGTAGCTGATCTTGGATTCAGTGATCCACTTGATGGCGATGATCTGGGCTCGGTTACTATTGAGACGCAGCCTTCTGCCGGACAGTTGTTGTATCGTGGCTCGCCTTTTGTTTCCGGGCTGGAAGTCACCGCACAGGATATTGCTTCGGGATATTTGAGTTATACGGTCGTTAATCCCGATTCAACTAACACGCTTCAGGATGTTTTTGAATTTCGTGTACGGGATACCGGTGGAATCGAACATGGTGGCAATGATCTTTCGGTTGATACTGCCGAGATTCGTTTTGAAGTGGCCACAGGTGATTCAGGCTCAACGCCCGTGCCGCAACCGGTTTTGCCGTTTCAGGTTAACGAAAACGCAGCACCGGGTACGCTGGTCGGTGCACTGGATAGTCTGGATGTCGATCCGATGTTTTCACATCTTTCCGGAGGCGATTTCGCCAGTGCAACAACGGCAGAACCGAATGTCAATCGCTATGCCGCTGATGGCAGCTGGAATGGTGCGGGGTTTGGTGACTGGCAGGTCGTACAGGGGTCGGTTGATGTGCATGGCGCCTATTGGGCGACGGGGCCTGCCGGTGGTCTGCCGCTTGAGTTAAACGGTGACACTGCCGGTGTGATCGAACAACAGATCAATACCGTGCCGGGTGCTCAATATCAGGTTAACTTCGTATTGGCCGGTGACTTTCGCGACGTCGCAGCAGATCACCTGCCACGTCTGCAAATAGGTGCCGGGTTGGAGACTTTCGATTTTGAAGTTATCGCTGCGGTGCCGTGGAGTGAGCAGGATCTGCAGTGGCAAAGTCATTCGATTGAATTTACCGCAACCGATGTGCTGACGACGCTATCGTTTAGCTCACTGACGGCCGGGTCGCACGGTGCTATAGTCGCGGATATAGAAGTCATCGATGTGCTGCAGTATCAGCTATTGAATACACAAGTGCCTTTTAATATCGATGCGGTGGGGCGGGTAACCGTTGGCACTGGTGAGCTGAATCATGAAGCCGTAGGGCTACATACGCTGGATGTGCGTGTCAGTGATGCTGCCGGACGCAGTGCGATACTGTCGGTTCCGGTGGAAGTGCTGGATCTGAATGAACGTCCGCAGCTGCCGGTGAACAATACACTGCAGGTTATCGCGGGTACCACAGTAACTATTGACACAGCACATCTGGCGGCCAGCGATGTGGATGCCGCCGACCAGAATCCCGCTGCCACGGTTTTCACGGTAACGGAAATACCAGCGGCAGGCTTGTTGTTGCTCAATCAGAATGTGCTGTCCACAGGCGATAGCTTCAGTCTGCAGGATGTTCAGCAGGGTCGCGTTGGCTATCAGATTGGCGATGTTATAGCCTCATCTGCCGAGCGCTTTGGTTTTGAGCTTCACGATGGCCGCGAAGATGGCGCTGCCGGTATCAATGGTTTTTTTAATATAGAAGTTCGTGAACCGCTGGATTTTATCGTTGATGGCAGCTGGTCGATGCGAGAGGGCGAGTCGATCATTCTGAGTGCTAGTCATATCGACCGCATTGGCGGATTCAATCTCAATGCCGATCTGTTGGCACAGCCTGGTGAAATTCCCGAATCCATTGAGTTTCTGGATGTCCGAACCGTTGCGCCGCTGTCGCTTTTTTCACTGCAGGATATAGCCGATGGCATCGTGTTGTTGCGCCACGATGGCAGCGAAAGACTCAACATGAATTTCACGCTGGATTTTCAGTACCGCGATGGTGCTGTGATTCACTCGCTGGATAGTCGCCAGATCGAACTTGATGTTGTAGATATTGCCGATGCGCCGAGCGGTGTGAGCAGCCAGACGGGTACCGACCATATCACCGCAGTCGCGATCACCGAGCAGCAACTCGGCTTTGACGATGGAGATGACGGCGATAGTCTGGCGGGCCTTAACATCACTGACGTACCATTGCACGGCACGCTGCAGTGGTCCGGCGCAGTTGTCGACAGTGGTGCGTTCATTGATGTGCAGGCACTGCGTGATGGCGAACTCTTTTATGTACCGGATCCAATGACCAGCGGAACCCTGATCGACACGATTGGATACCGACTGATCGATAGCGGTGATGTCGCAACCGGTGGCGAGAATCAGTCTGTCGAGCGCTATACGATTGAAGTTATCGTCAGCAGCGATCATAAGCCGGTTGCCGTTGCAGACGCCGTACTGGTGGAAGAAGGTGGTAGTGTCAACTCGCTCGCCTCAGGTGCCTTGCGGGTGACTGATAACGACACCGACCACGATACACCACACACCGATTTGCTGGTGCAGTTGCTGCGTGCTCCGGAACATGGTTCGCTAACCCTGCGAAGCGACGGGACGTTTAGCTATGTGCACGATGGTAGCGAGAGCACCAGCGACAGTTTCACCTATCGCGTAGCGGATGATGCCGCAGACCTGGAAAGCGCAGACGCAAACGTCGGGCAGGTCGACATCACTATCGAGCCGCGCAACGATGTACCGCAGGCCGGCGTTGCCGACGATCGGGAAATCACCACCAACGAGATGCTGCGGGTCGAACTGCCGGTTGACTTGTTCACTGACCGGGATATCGAGGATAGCCTGACACTCAGCGCCACGCTAACCGATGGTTCGCCGCTTCCGGGATGGCTGGAATTTGATCCCGCTACCGGTGTCTTCAGCGGCGTGCCGGATGCTTACGGCACACTCAATATTTCTGTAGTGGCCACGGATCAGGCAGGCGCGAGTGCCGAGACTCAATTTGAAATAAACATTGAGCCGCTGCTGGATGCAGCTTTGCCCGCTGCCCCGGCGCCGGAATCGATTGAGCCACCACCCTTCGGTGAATCAGCGCCGGTAATGGCGCCCGTAGTCGGCCCCGATCTCGGTTCATTGGTCGCGTCCAGCAATCCGCTCGATGGCGAAGATTCCGATGATAGCGACGGCGCTGACGGGCAAGTGCAAGCGCAGGCCGGCACTGAGCTGGATTTAAGTGAATCATTGGCGGGCAATGAGCTTAACAGACAACAGGCCTTTGAAGACCTGGTGGTTAAGTATCGACGCGCTGACGCTTCAGAGCTGGCTGTGGTAACCGCCAATCCGCTATTGCAGGAAGCGCTTCAATTACAGCAACTGTCACTTGCGATGTCACCCGATGCGCTGGAGATCTCGGCGCTGGCAACCCAGAAACTCGACAAAATGAAAGACGCGATGTTGAGCGAGGTTGCAGACAGAAACGCGACTGTAATCGGAGGCGTGACGATTTCAGCCGGTCTCTCGGTTGGCTACATTGTGTGGCTGGTTCGCGGCGGATTGCTGCTGGGCAGTGTGATGTCTGCGATGCCGGCCTGGCGCTGGATCGATCCCCTGCCGGTGCTGAGTGATACCAGTGGCCCGGGTGAGGAAGACTCGGAATCCCTGCAATCGATGGTTGAGGATTCCGATGGTTCGGCGGCTGGCGAGCCGTTGTCACCCGATGATCAATCAACCAGACCGGATGCCGGTACGCGATGAATGGCGAATCGCTTCAGCGCTTGTTCTTTATCTTTGCAAGTTCGCCTGCATCTACGATCCAGCCCCTGCACTGACGACTTTTGCAATGGCAGGGAATAGCGAAATCTGCCGGCCAGGCATAGTCGATTGTCAGCTGGGTGCCGATTGCAATCCTGCGTAACGCGCTGACATGTAAAGCGCGAGTGCCGGTCTCCGGCTCCGGTTCTTCATCATCCCAGACAAACAACTCGCAGTTGGGATTGCAGCTGTGATTAAGGTACCGGAACGGTGCTTTGGGTCGCAGCAGATAACCCTCGTCAAGCTCCATCAGGTAGCGTGGGTCGCGGCTGTCATCGGTGGTAACTTCACCGCGTACCCGGCCAATGACGGCATCTTTTACGATTGATTTTTGTGCGTATACGCCTTTGCCGTTGGGTGAGGAAAGTACGTGCACAGTTCTTTTTCGAGCGCTGTTGTTTTTTGCCAATTTGGTCTTCCGGGGGACAGGTATTCCAGTTCAGGAGGGCGAGTGTTTGAGAATGGGAAACAGGGTACGACTTTGGCACCTAACTTCGCCAGCACGATGGCCAGGCGCGGGCCGACAAAATCTCGCCGAATTTACTCAATATCGACGAAGTGGTTAGCGCGCAACAATAAAGCCGCCATAGCGTAGCGTTATCTCCAGAGAGGTACCTGTACCACTGACGTAGTTGGAAAATAGAGAGTTGAACCGGTAACAGACGGCATTAGTTCAGAGCATGCGTCAACTATTTCGTGTTCATACGTATTTTTGATTATTGATTTATTGCTGTTTCAGCTTGTAACTTGGTAATAGCTGAATTCGCCTGTGGTGAAATTTGGTTTTTTTGAGAGAATGCCGAGCCAAAACTTACTCTCTACCATCTGTCGAAAAAGCATAGCTGCACTGTGACTGCACGATTGAACCTTATTGTTTGCTGGTTGTCTTGTAATACTCGTCCAGTTGGACTGCTGGCTGGTTCGATCGGCTTTATACGCAATTGCTACAGGATAGATTATGGTTTGGAGGTCGCTGGATAAAGTCGACAGCAGTATATACAAGGGTCTGGCGATTCTGCTAATAGTGATGCATAACTTTATGCATCTGTTTCCCAAGCCAAAGGAAAATGAGTTTGAATTCCAGTCAGTTAGAGTGCTGGACTTCATTCATCTGGCCATTTCAGAGCCGGAAAATCTTGCCAGGCTCACGCTTGCGTTTCTTGGGCATTATGGTGTTCAGGTATTTATCTTCCTAAGTGCTTATGGTTTAACTAAAAAATACCTGCAGGAAAAGCCGATGTACAGCCAGTTTCTGTGGCAGCGGCTGGCAAAGCTGTATCCGGCCTTTATTTTGGCTATTGTGACCTGGCTCCTGGTTGAGGGATGGGTGCTGGGTGATTACGGTTTGCTCGGGCCGATCAAGGTGTTGTACTGGAATATCGTACCACTGTTGCTGAAGCTGACGCTGTTGTCGAATTTTGTTCCTGACTATTCACTTCAGCCAATGGGCCCGTGGTGGTTCATTCCATTCATATTTCAGTTCTATCTGGTCTTTCCTCTGCTTCGCCACCTGCACGTTCGGTTTGGCACCACTGGACTGCTGGTTGTTTCAATTGCGAGTGTGGTATTCGCCATGTTCTCAGGCGGCAAAATTGGTGAGCTGAATATATATTTTACGGTGGTTGGTCACTTGCCGGAGATCTGTCTGGGGATTTACCTGGCGAGCAATCGCCAGTCGACGATGGCAGTTTCCAATTGGTGGATAGTGTTTGCTCTGTTCATATTCGTTCTTGGAAATTTCTATGAGACGTTCTGGTACTTCAGTCACATCACCGTGTTGATAATTCTGCTCGCGGGTTTCACCGCGATGGCTTCAAGGATAAGGCAGCTCGGACTTACTAAACGCCTGGTTTTGTTTTTCGGGGAGATATCGATGATGCTCTTCCTGGTTAATGGATTCCTGCGTGAGCCTTACATCGGCTGGGCAATGTTCCACGATCACTGGTTGTTGACCATAGCCCTCTGTTTGGCATCGTTGGCAACATCTACCTTGCTGGCGCACTTGCTAACTGTGGCGCTCAGTCGTGGGTTGGCCAGCAGGTTCCCGAAGTTTCCGGCCTTTTTGGCGAGAGATCTAAAGAAAGTTTGAGTGTTTAGTACGCAAAGTATGTGGACTACTCAACTATTGGTGCCTTTGCGATGGATAAAGCTGGTTTGCCGGCAATGGCAAGTCGCCGCGACCGTGGCGGATTGAATTGCATGGTTGTGATTGTTGGACTGGGTGTTCACCTGTCTACTTGAGTGTCGCCTGCGGCTGGCGATTTCGCCGCCGCGCTTATAGCTGTTAGACTCACGCGACGAATCCGGGGTAGTTCAGTGGTAGAACACTTGGCTCAGGACCGAGTGGGCGCTGGTTCGACTCCAGCCCCCGGACCCAATATTTGCGGAAGTTTCGTGAGCAATCATTCGAAAATTGGTAAGGGTAGTGTTAATCCGGGCTACGCCCGCGACCAATTAGCCAAAGCACTAACTGCTGTTGAAACGGGCGATCCCGGTGCCCGGGATCGAGTGCGAAAGTGGCAACAGGTGTTTGCCGCTATTCTCGATGGCTCGCTGGAGTATGGCTCCCGAGCGCCGATCGCAAATGTGCCGGTGTGGGCCACGCCCGAGGTGGTAACCGGCGGATTTGTAACAGGCAATCTGTTGGCTGCAGGCCGGTTACAGGCGCACGAGCAGAGCCGCCTTGGCGACGACCATTCAGTTACAACGCCGCGTACCGCGCTGAATGCCGGCTACCTGTCCGAGGCAGGGCTTGCAGAGCTTTCGCAGATGCTGCAGTCCGGGCACTACCGAATCAACGTGCCCGAGGAGGGCGCGCTGCTCGTGATTGCCTGGTTGAGCGCCAACGATGGTGTGGATGCGGCGTGCCAGTTGCTCACCGAGCTCGCGCCTTATTTCGACAAACTGAGGTTTTATCCACTCCCGGCAGATACTGCTCAGCATGAGGGGTCTCAGGTTTGCCGATGGAATACCCGACAGGTGGTGGATTCGCTTGAGGGCAGGCGGCGCATCCAGCAGATCGAAGCGCAACGTGAATCAGTGCTGGTGTGGGCGCCACTGATGGATCGGCTGGTTGAAGCGCTTTGGCAATCCCGCGAAGGTGGCGTGCTGTTCGCGCGTACAGAGGATGCCTGGCGCGCCACTGCCACCGGGCTAATCAACGATATTGAACGCGCAAAGGCTCAGCATCGACTGTGCAAAAAGCCACATAAGTCGAAAGCCAACTTTGCGCAGCTCTCGTCGCTACTGGGCCAGTACCTCGCCGGTACCCTGCCTGATAGCGGCCAGGCTCGCGCTGCTGAGTTGCTGCAACGGTGCATCGCCCGGCGCGGCGAGCCTGGCTGTAGCGGGCTCGAGCAAATTCGAAAAGCGCAGCAGGAGCAGATTACCGGAGCAGTGTTCTACGATTTTGCCCGGCTTCTGATCGGCCGATTGTCTGTCGTTGCGAGCGACGATGGTATCGATAATATTTCAACCATCGCCGGGCCGGTGCAGCCAGAGGAAGCCTCTGCACGCATGCCGATACATTCCGGCGTGCCGGAAACCCTTCTACGTGTACTACGGCGTGGCGAGCGCAATCCGGTTGGTAAACTGGTCGAGTCCGGTGTGATTCCATCGGCCGACACGCTGGCAGAGGTGTTGCCGCAGCTCACAGCAGAAATACGGGCAACGGGTATTCGGCACGAAAATTTGCGGTATCTGTACAGCGCCATTTACCGTGCTTTTCGGCAACGGCGTTCATTGCTTTTGCTTGATCTGGAGAGCCAGGTTCGAATCAATGAACTACCCTGGGTACGTGCGATCGAGTCGCTCAGGCAAAATGATTTATCCGCCGAAGAGACTTCG
>CAKZSB010000332.1 GCA_937920585.1 uncultured Granulosicoccaceae bacterium
AACGCAGACAATCCACTGGATTCGACACGATCGAGCAAACGCGCACTATCACCAGACGATCCGTTTTCAACTGCAATAGTAATAAGCTCGCCCACATCGCCAAGCAATCGCCGGATTGAATCATTTTCATCGTGGGTAATCTGCAACGGTTTGGCAAGGCGCTCTCGCCAGTTTGCCATCATTTTGCGAAAACCACTTTCTGTCGGCAGCTGATCAAAATCGATATTGTAGAACTGTACAGCACCTTTGACTTCCGAAACGACTGACACGGGACGAACCAGCAAGGCATTATTGTTCAGCTGGCATTCGCAAACCAGGGCTCGAATGCTGCCGCTCATTCGCCACAGGGCAATCGCTAGTGTGTCATCTTCGGCTGGCAGGCTTACGATCAATGGTTCACCATAATCATCGCTAAGTTGCCAGTGATAACACTGGTGTAAATCATCAAAACCCATCTGCCCAAATCGTTTTGGCACGATCAGTACCGGCAGCGCAATGTTGCGGCGTTTCACTCCAGCGACCATTCTGGTGGAAAGGTCCCGGCGCAATTTTTGCCAGTTGCGGTGTGCCGCAGGTGATTGCGCTATCGATTCAACGGTTAGTTTCTCAGTACTATTTGCACCGCTGCTCTGTGCCGACAAACTGCCATCGCTGGCAATCCTGGGCGCCGCCAGATGCAGCTGATGGCCGATCAATTCACACAGGGGTCCGGCGCCCCAAAGCGGCAGGGTGTAGGCACGATCGGCACTATAACTGTGGTCAATACCCGCTGCGCGACCATCGCTTGCCGTAAGCCAGTGCCCGCTTGCTGTGTCTATGGCGTAGGTGGTCAGACCTCGGGCACCACCGGCACTGCGCCAGCGCGCGACTGCCAGCGGCCACAGTTCGATTGCATCAGTCTTTTGGTAGTCACGCCGGATCGTACCGGTTAACTGAACGTCGTTTGGCGTGGCCCGCAATGACTCCAGCAGTGCATAGGATCGTGACGCCTGCAATAAAAATTCGGCGGATTCAAAATCAGCGTGGCGCTCACATGCCCGCTGCGCTTCACGCGCCAGCGCGCGCAACTCGGCCGATAACCGCGGCAGCGTTTCACAGCGACTGGATACGGCCAGATCAAGCAACATATCCTGCGCCGTTGCAGACCTGCCCGGCAAGGTCGCGGCCACCGCACGTTCAATGGTCTGCTGTGCGTCGTCGATAAACGTTGCCGACACACCGACCGATGCCGCCGCATCCGCTGTATCGCTGACAAGCCCGTGATGCTGTCGAACTATCAACGCTGCAACCGTCGTCAACAGTCGCTTGCGTGTCTTTGACCCCTTATATGCCGCGTCTTTTAGCTCGCCTGTGGATATAAAGGTGACGCTTGCCTCAAGCTCCGGAAACTCTACCGTCACGTTCGGCGCCAGCTCGGCGACATTGCTGGCCGGTTCGCTGCCCAGCAACGCGAGCGCTTTGTTCCAGTCGACGCCAGCAAACTTTTTCAGCTCGTCAATACTGGCCGAGCACAGGCGCTCACTGGCACTGGCTACGACTTCTTCGCTGTCACTTTCAACGGTGTTTTGCAGTGGTTCGCGAAGCAACATGATCGCCAGCAGTATATGCCGGCACACGCCACTGGCCTTGCAGGTGCAGCTCGATGCTGCCGGTCCACCGGCGACCAGGGTTATTTTTTCTTCACCCACTGACACCAGGGCTTCGGTTTCACCCAGTGCATCAATGCTGCCAGCGCCGGCCTCCAGATCGCGGCTGGCACGACGCAACAAGCCTTTGGAGCTTAACGCCTCCAGTGCTGTGTCGTCGTGGCTGTGAACCATCTGGCGCAGTGTCACTGCATGATCTCCGCCAGCCACTGAGCGAATCGGTCCGGTGTCATAGCACCGATACTCATACCCAGATCAGCCAGTCGGCCGGCGATCAACGTATCGTATTCAGCCTCGCCATCGCTATCGAGTGCCGCAAGACCAATCAGCTTGACGCGTTGTTCGGCCAGCCGCGCAACTGAAGCGTACAGCGCCCGCGGGGAAGCGCCTTCATAAAAATCACTGATCAACACCATCACGGTTCTATCGCCGTCTTCGACAAACTGCTCGCAATAGGTCATTGCCCGGCCAATATCGGTGCCGCCACCAAGCTGTACCGACAGCAGCGTTTCCAGTGGATCGGTCAGGCGCTCGGAGACATCGACTATCGACGTATCGAACAACACCATATTGACCGCAACACCAGGCAGGCCCGACAGGATCGCCGCCATGACCGCGGCGTGAATCATACTGTCGGTCATTGATCCCGACTGATCGACACACAGAATCACGCGCCACGGCAAGTGCCGGCGTTCGCGCGAATTAAAAAACACCCGGTCGGCGATGATGCGCTCGCGCTCGGGATCGTAGTTTTTCAGGTTAGCGCGAACCGTGGCGCGCCAGTCGAAATTGGCAGCCGATTGAATATTGCTGCGCCGAAATCTGTTTTTCCTGCCGGCAAACGCGCGCTGTACCTGCGTGCGAAGGCGCTCGACAATTTCATCGATAACTTTTTTCGCCACTTCGCGAAGCTTATCCTTCACCTGTGGTTGCGCACGGCCCTGAAAGCCGAGCAACACTTTTAACAGGTTCTGGTTTGGTTCGAGTGCGTCGAGGGCTTTAGGATCGTTAAGCAAATCCGACAACCCGTAACGATCCAGCGCGTGATCCTGCAGCACTTCAAACACCGATTCGGGAAACAGGCTGCGCGCCTCGCCCAGCCAGTTGATCGCGTTCATTTGCGTGGGATCGAGGCTGCCCGGACCGCGGCCGGGTTTAATGCCACGCTTTTGATATTCGCGTGAATAGAGAAAATCCAGCGAGCGATCCAGCTGACCGTCGTGACCATCGAGTGAGCCGAGCCGTTCATTCGCATAGCGGCCCAGCGCCAGCCGCCAGCGCCGTCGCGCCCGGTCAATCATAGCGGCTTCAACCAGTCGGAAAGCCCGTCTGCCGCGAGCGAATGACTGACAGCACGTTGCAATGCAAGGCCCTTTTGCAGATCGCGTTCGGTCAGTTCGGTTTGCCGCCGGGTGAATTCGCCACTGCGCCCACCGTGCAGACTGGCCAGCGACTCGGCAACGCGATCGGCCTCGCGCGGGTTAAGCGCTGTGAACGCAAGCCGTACATGTGGCAGCAATTGCAAAAAATCTTCATCCGCTATTCCGCACAGGAGCTGATCTATCTCTCGCAATACCCTTTCATGTCGCCACAGAATCTCTGGCGTTGTAAACAGCACACCGCGCAGCACGCCCACGCGATCCTGGTCGTTTTCTGCGGTGCCGTTAAAGCTGCCGGACAGTGCCACGCAAATATCGTCCGGCTCACGCAGGCCCGCGAGCACCGTGATCGCCAGTACACAGCCCAGAATCTCCGCCGGCGGACGCGCCATTGCCACGCGGTTGATCGCCTCGTCAAACAGGCTGCGATCGAATAGTTGCTGCTGTGAGCGCAACAGACCCGTCACCAGTCGCAATGCCTCCATGCGTTCGGCAATCGCCTCTGGTGGTGTCTTCGGTAAATCGTCGCACAGATAAATCAGGCGCTGATAGGCGGCCTGCTGCAGTTCATCCAGCGCGAGTTCCGACGGCAGGCCAAGCGGTCCGCTGGCGTGCGACATATTGTGCAGGCGCCGCAGCGTCTGCGCGACAGCGTGAAAATCCCCATGGGTTTTAATATCGCCGGCAAACACCTGCATGTATTCTGCGAGATCAGCACCGAGGCCCGCCAGTACACCGCGCACCAACAGATCGGCCATAGCGATGATATCTCTGCTGTGGCCGGTCTCGCGCTTTTGCTGCAATTGTTGTTGCAGTACACCGACGCAGACGCTATCGAGTTTGTCGCCCAGCATGGCCAGTTCAATCAGCCGCCCCTCAACCATCGGCGACCACGCATAGGACCACTCTTCAAATAATCGGTCGGTGTTGATGCCGTTGACAAAATCCGGCCCCGCCTGGTGCTCGGCAAATCCGGTATCCAGTAACGTCATCGCATGAAAATAACGCGAGGCCCGCAGATGGGAAGGCTTGCGGCGAATGTCGAGCCGCCGCTGCCGGCGCGCGCCATCACTGACATCAATGCGCAGTCGTTTAGCTTGCGCGCGCGCGTCTTCAACAATCGGCGGCGAGCCGGCAGAGGCTGGTACATCACCAATCGCATTGCCACGTAAAAACAACAGCAGTCGCTCGGTCCACACTTCACTGACACCGACCTCCCCCTTCACCAGCGCAGTTCTGAGTGCGTCGATCAGGTCATAGCGTGCAGCTCCCTGTCGGCCGCGCATAGCCGCCAGGCCCTCGGCCACGCGCAAGACTTCTACCAGTGTGGGCACAGCGATGCTGTGGCCGTCGGCGCGCAGCTCGCGGGCAAATTCTGTTAGCAGTGCGAGCGCGGTTTCGCGCCACTGTGGTGAACCGCTGGCCTCGTCGGCTCGGCGCCATAAATAGTCGTAGTAGCCCGGCTGTGGCAAACCGGCGGCATAGCCACTCTGTGCATCGAGTGCAGCGAATCCATAGCGAATCAAAAAGGAGTTCACTGTGGCCGACGCGCCGGTCGACGGGCACCGGCAATCGCCCTGTGCCACCGCATCGACCAGCGCCGGGGTGTGAAAGCCACCGGTTAATACGAGCACCGGCCCGTCGTTCGATAACGCGTCCTGAATCGCCGCGGCCATGTGTTGCTCACGAGCCGTGTCGCCATTGTCCTTTATCTGCGCCGGTGGAGTCGCTTCGCGCAGCGCGGCACAGTAGGCACCGACATCGGCGAAAAAACTCTGCCAGTCGGCCTCGCCCAGCCGGGATTCAAATAAATGGTCCCATAGTTCATAACCGTTTCGGCAGCCGATGCGGCGACACATAGCATTGATAAAATCACCGGAGTCAAAGTAGTGCTCTGTGTCGAAATGAATCGGCTGATCGGGTGTTGCCCGGGCCGACAACGCCTTGTCGCTCGATGGCAAATCGATAAACTGCAACTGCGCCCCGATCGCCTGCCCTTGCTGCAGCGCAACATACTCGGGCGAGTGCGCACAGAATGGATAGTAGGCTGCAAGCCGCGACTGCCCTTCCCGATCCACAAGGACTGCCAGTGCCACCGGCGGACGGGTGTCGGGATCGAGCAGCAGATCGATATGGTGCTGCAGATCAACCGGTGCTTCAATCAGAATTTGCGCGGGACGGATCTGCGCAATCAATTGCTTCACCG
>CAKZSB010000333.1 GCA_937920585.1 uncultured Granulosicoccaceae bacterium
GTGATATTTTCGTGCTCCAGCCCGGTGTTGGCCGACATGACCAGCAGCAGTTCATCGAGTAACTCAAGCGTCTGTCCAAGGACGGTGGAATCTTCGCAAAGATCTTTTGGCAATGCCAGATTGGCAAGACCCGCCAACAGATCATTGAGACGGTTCAGCACGCGAAGCTGCTCGCTCGACAGCCGGTCGCTGACCGAACTTGCGCTAAGCTGCCACTGTTGCAGCGCATTGGCGAGGGTTCCGGGTCGGCGGGCATCCTGTAGCAACGAGATGAGTTCACGATTCGGATGGGCGAGTTTCTTTTTGCCGCCGCGGCCGGCAAAGCCCGGAAAGGTGCCGGTGGCGGCAGTCAGGGCGCGAAGCAGCCCCTGCATCGCCGGCGTCGCCAGCACTTCGGTGGCTGAGCGGTCTTCATCGAGCAGGTTTTGCAGGATCCTGCGCAGCAATCTGACGGCCGATTCGACCCGCTCGGAATGCCTGCCACGCCAGAACTCGCTCTCTGCAATGCGGCTGGGCAGCTCACCGTTGGCCATGCCGTAGGCCACATCATCGCTATCCGATCTGAGCAGCGTATCCTCCTGCACCGGCTGATCAGACAATACCCAGACATCTTTGCTGCCAGGGATATTTTGTAGCGTGCGGCGCTCGTCGGCGCGATCGGCATCCAGCAGACACAGCCCGCCCGGCATGGTGTAAAAATCGGCTCCGGCTGACACCTGAAACAATCGCAGAGCAAACGGTCGTTGCCGCATCTCACCATCCAGAAGGCTCGGCGCCGTGGAGAGCAGACACGGCAGTTCCGCAACAAACGAGGCCGGTGTCAGCGCGATTGATCGCAACAACTGTTGTTTGCCGGACGGGTCCATCCGTGCGGGCTCAAAGATCTCGCCCGGCACATCGATGTGCCGTAGCTGAAGCTCATCCAGCCTGCCCAGGGCGGACTCGCGCTGATCGTCATCGCCCAGCCACCAGGTGCGTTGCGACTGCAACTGTAACGGTTCACCCAGCAACGCCTGACACAACTGCGCCATGATCGAGTTGAATGCCGGATTCTCCAGCACGCCCGTGCCCATCGGGTTGAGGATTCTGACACCGCCCTTTCTCGCGACCTCAACCAGCCCGGGCACGCCGTGACTGTTGCCACTGCCAATCATCAATGGATCCAGTTCGATGTCGTCAATCAGGCGCAGGATCACATCGACCGGCTGCAGCCCGGTGATGGTTTTCAGATAGACGATATTGTTGCGTACCGAGAGGTCTGCCGGTTCGACCAGCGGATAGCCCAGATACTTCGCCAGCCAGGCAAATTCGAAGTAGTGCGGATGGCTCGAGGCATAGCTCAGGATGACGCAATGACCCGCATTGCCAACGCCCGCCAGCAGATTGGTTTGCAGCTGCCTGAAGTAACTGGCGATGCGACTCACCCGATACTGCTTGAAGCTGCGCGGCAGTACACGCGACAGCACAATGCGGTTCTCCAGCGCGTAACCGACGCCCGCCGGGTACTGACAATGATCATCAAGCACACACCAGCTGCCCGCCGAATCGCGGCCAATGTCGCAGGCTGCCATCGCCAGACTGGCATCCACGTCGCCCTGAAAATCGGGATCAACCAGATCGCGCAGATAGCCGCGGTGGGCGTAGAGCATGGCCGCCGGCAGGATGTTCTCTTTTAGCAGCCGCTGCTCGCCATAGATATCGCGATACAGCGCCTGCTGCAGCCGCACGCGCTGCGCAACACCTGCACACAGCTGTTGCCATGCCGGTGTATCGTAGAGCAGCGGTATCAGATCCAGCGCGCGGTGCTGGCGATGTTGCTCGCCATCTTCGGGCTGATAGGCCAGCCCGTTCGCACGCAACTGACGGACAATCTCCTGCTCGCGCCGATCGCGCTGCTCAGGCGTCAGCCCGGCAATATGTGCGAGCACCGACTGCCAGTCAGGTAACGGCGAGCCATCCGGACCACGCGTCTCATCGTAGTGACGAATACTCGTGCTCAGTGGCTCTATGCCGGGCATATGGTGAGTTCTCCTGGCGACATTGTGTGTGGACTGGATCAGGGCGTTAATAGTAGCAGCGACTATCGACGATCCGCACTTGAATTTGCGTTGGCGAACTACTGCCCCGTGGAAGGCAGTAAAGCCAGGGTGAATCGCTACGCCAATCAGCTCCCCTGCCCGGCTGCCAGCGATCCCACCGCCAACAGCTGAGTCTGTCCTCGCCTGATTGCGTTATAGTGAAACCCGTCCCTGCCGGTGCACAAGATGTCACGCAAAGATCGCCCACACACACCTGACGGCCGCTATCTGGTCTCTCGCGGCGTGCTGAAACGCTGCACCAATCCAGCGCTCGATGACAGCGCCCGGCGCAAAGCCGTCAAGCGCCTGATGCAGGCGCGTATGGCAAAAGATCGTGAAGCCGTGGACGCGGCCAAGTCAACACTGGGTGAAACCGGGCCGGTCTGGTGGAGCGATGGTGCACCGGATTACAGCGACAAGACACCGGATAACACACCATACAGTGAATGGTGGCAATCACTCAGCGAGGCCGAACGTGCGGCTGGAGATTAATAGAGTGTGTCCTGATAAAGTTTATCGACCGCGGCCTGCGCTATCGAATCAACTGGCATTTTTGCGTGATCGCGCAGCATCTCATTGAGCGTGGCCACCGGTCGTGCGGCTGGCCAGCTTTCGGGCTTCCATAAACCAGAGCGCAAAGGTGCCTTGCCGCAATGGGTAAAAATCTCGGTTGCCGTCACTCGCAAAACGGTTTTAGGCACGCGATTCTTCATTTCAAAGCGATTGCAAATTTGGGGATCATCGAGAATTTCAGCCGTGCCGTTGACTCTGAGTGTTTCAGACACAGACGGAATCATAAACAGCAGTGCCACTTTTGGATGGGCAAGAATATTCAGCAAACCGTCGATGCGGTTGTTGCCCTGACGATCGGGTATCAGCAACGTGGTGTCGGATTCCACCTCGACAAAGCCGGCCGGATCACCCTTGGGTGAGACATCAAGATTGTCGCCATCGGCCGTCGCCAGCACCAGAAACGTTGAGTGTTCTATGAATTGCCGGCAGTGCTTATCGAATGTGGTGATATTTTTTGCCGCCGCTCTGGGTGAGGGCTCACCGTAAATCTCGCGTAACTTGTCTGGTGTCATCCCGATTTCCGCAAGGTGATAAAGTACACCGCTGATCATAGCAAATACTGATTCGTCGGCGCGGATCAAGCTTTTTCCACGTCACACCTGCGGAAGAACAGCCACGCTGCGCGAACAAGACAGATCCGGCCGATTCCCTGTAGGTCGGTGCAAAGCCAAAGCGTGCCCGACAATTGCACGGCGATATTTCCAGTCCGCTAACACCGGCTTTCCCCTGTGCACAACATCGTTTCTATCCCTTCGATATCGCCTGCCGCAGGAAGCTTCTCACTCAGCCCTCACGACACGTTCAGGGATCGGGGACCTC
>CAKZSB010000334.1 GCA_937920585.1 uncultured Granulosicoccaceae bacterium
TGCTCGATCAATTCCGGCAGGTGAGACTGCATCAATTCTTCGGTGGGATCGGAGATGATCAGGTGAAAGGCGTAATCGATAACCGCCTTTTGTGCTGCACTGTCCATCGCCGTGCGGGTGATTTCAAGCAGGTTCTGGCCACGATGCTGGGCGGCGAATGGCACAAAACAGGTGTTACCGCCAAACGCCGCAGACACACTGCCGCTGTAGAAATCATCGGCACTCATGATGTTGGCGGCGGAGGCCTGCTCAACATGGCAGTGCGCCTCGATACCGCCGGGTAAAACCAGCTTGCCTGCGGCGTCGATAGTTTGGCTGGCGGAAAGATTTTCGCCAATCATGGCGATGCGACCATCGCAAATCGCAATATCCGCAGGATAGGTATCCGCGGCCGTCACGACTGTGCCACCTTTAATTACCAGATCAAAGTCTTGCATGGAATCTACTCCGCAGGCTCGACAACGCCAACCTGCGATGTAATATTTGTGTAGTGTTCGATGCGTCGATGGCGCTTGAAATCAAAGATCGTCTGTTTGCCGAAACGCGTGGCATCCAGATCACAATCCGCTATCACCAGTTCATCTTCTTCGCTCGTCGACTCAGCGACAATTATTCCGTTTGGATCGACAATACAACTCCCGCCGACCATTGGATGGCCATCTTCAACACCCGCCTTGGCCACTGCAACTACCCAGGTGGAATTCTGGTAGGCGCCAGCCTGCAGCGACAACTTATGATGATGCATACGCATCTGCGGCCCTTCATCCGGGTTTTGCGAATTAACTGAGGGCGTATTGAATCCCAGGGTGATCATCTCCACCCCCTGCAGCCCCATCACGCGATAGGTCTCCGGCCAGCGACGATCGTTGCAAATGCACATGCCCATTAAGCCGCCCATCGCCCGGAACACCGGAAATCCCAGATCACCGGGTAAAAAGTAACGTTTTTCGAGGTGCTGAAAAGATCGCTCCGGATCAAACTCGGCGTGCCCCGGCAGGTGAATCTTGCGGTACTTGCCAACAATCTCGCCACTGCGCTCCACCAGCACAGAACTGTTAAAGTGCTCGCCCTCAGGCGTTAGCTCGGCATAGCCGAAGGTCATGCCCATAGCCGCTTCGCGCGCAGCGTCGAACAGGGGTTGGGTTGCCGGGCCGGGCATTTGCGTTTCGAACCACTGATCGGCATCGCGTCGATCTTCGTGATACCAGCGCGGGAAAAACGTCGTCAGCGCAAGCTCCGGAAAAACCAGAAAATCACACCGCTCGCGCTTCGCGCGTTGCAACAGCGCCAGCATCCGCTGCACCACCTCGGCCCTGCTGTCTGCTCGTTGAATCGGCCCCAGCTGGGCAGCTGCTGTTCGAACGTTGCGCATATGCTCTCCAATGCGGGAAACTGCCGCTACTGTAAACAAACCAGACGGCCTGCACCACAGTGATTCCATTCGCGACAGCTCGCTTGCATCGCCCCGGCCAAACCACAATGATGACGCCATGAAAATAGGAATACTGGAAACCGGCCGACCACCCGACGAACTCCAGCCACAGTACGGCAGGTATCCCGATGCCTTCGAGCGACTGTTGATCGATCAGGGTTTTGAGTTTGCACGCTGGGCAGCGCTCGAGGGAGAGATCCCCGATTCCGTTCATCAGGCCGATGGCTGGCTGATCACGGGCTCGAAGTTTGGCGCCTACGAAGACCACCCGTGGATCGCACCACTGGAAACATTTCTGCGCGAGGCCTACGCCGCCGCCGTGCCGATTGTCGGCATCTGTTTCGGCCACCAGATTCTCGCCCAGGCGCTCGGTGGCACGGTGGAAAAATACCACGGCGGCTGGTCGGTAGGCCGAGTGGAGTACCAGCTGGATATCAGCGACCAACCTGTGCCGCTGTATGCCTGGCATCAGGATCAGGTCACCACCCTGCCCGCCGATGCCACCGTCGTCGGCTCGACAGATTTCTGCCGCTATGCTGCACTGCGCTATGGCGATCGCGCGCTCACGGTGCAACCCCACCCCGAGTTCACCGCCGACTTCATCGATAATCTCATCGACATACGCAAAAACGTTCTGCCCGAACACATTGTTAGCGATGCCAGAGCAAGCCTCACCGAGGGGCAGACGCAATCACCGTTGATCGCAAGCTGGATAGGCGAATTTTTTCGCCAGAGCAGCAATCGATCCTGAAAAACCCGCCTGCGGTAAGCCGGCGAGTTTATCGCCGATGCAAACCCCGTTATATTGAACGTCACTGGCGGCCCATCTGCTGCGACCACCGAAGACACATCTACTTGCGAGGACTAGCGTGCATTCAGTTAACCAAACCGTCAGCGCAGCCGACGACATTACAGCACTCGACGCGCTCGATCTGTCGGCGGCCATTCACGCAAAAAAATTCTCCTGTCAGGAGGTGATGCGGGCGTATCTGGATCGCATCAACGAAGTCAACGGTCGCTTCAACGCGATCGTGGCACTGCAGGACGAAGACGACCTGATGGCCCAGGCTACCAGCGCCGATGCGCAACTGGCGGCCGGCCAGAGCCAGGGCTGGCTGCATGGCATACCCCAGGCACCCAAAGATCTTGCGCTGACAAAAGGCATACGCACCACGCGCGGCTCCACTCTGTTTGTAGATCTGGTGCCGGCCGAGGACTCCCTGATCGTCGAGCGGGCGCGTGAAGCCGGCGCGATCATCATCGGCAAAACCAACACGCCCGAATTTGGCCTTGGCTCGCACACCTACAACCCGGTCTACGGCGCCACCGGCAATGCCTGCAATGAAAAACTGTCCGCCGGCGGCTCAAGTGGCGGCGGTGCTGTAGCACTGGCCCTCAACCTGCTGCCCGTGGCCGACGGCAGTGACATGATGGGATCCCTGCGAAACCCGGCGGCCTTCAATGGAATCTACGGCTTTCGGCCCAGTGCCGGACGCGTGCCACTGGTGCCCGGTGTCGATCAGTTTGTCCAGCAACTGGGCATTGAAGGACCGATGGCACGCACCCCGCAGAACTGCGCGCGACTACTGGCCACTCAGGCCGGTTATAGCGTGCGTGCACCATTGTCGCTGGCCGGAGACGGCAGTGAGTTTTTACCACTGGCAGACTATCAACCGAAAAACAGCAAACCACTGGCCGGCAAACGAATTGGCTGGATGGGTGATTTCAATGGCTATCTGCCGATGCAGGATGGTGTTCTGGATCGCTGCGCTGTTGCCTTGAAGCAACTCGAATCCCTGGGTGCTATCGTAGAACCGGTTGCACCAAACTTTGATCCCGCCGTTCTGTGGCAAACCTGGCTTGTGCTTCGCTCCGGCCTGCAGGGTGGCACTCTGGGACCATTAATCGAAGACCCGGCAAAGCGCGCCGTGGTCAAAGAGGCCGTCGTCTGGGAAGCGCAAAATGCCCGGGAATCTTCATCGGCAGATTTTTTTCAGGCCTCCGCTGCGCGCACGAGTTTCTATCTGTCTGTGGTCGAGATGTTCGATTCATTCGACTTCCTGATGCTGCCAACCGCCCAGGTCTTCCCTTTCGATGTAGCGCTCGACTGGCCAAAGGAAATCGGCGACAAAAAAATGGATACCTATCATCGCTGGATGGAAGTGGTGCTGACACCGACCATGTCCGGCCTGCCAGCCATGAACCTGCCGGTGGCCGCATCCGTCAATGACGGCAAGGCCACCGACATGACCGGCGTTCAACTGATTGGCAAACCCCAGGGTGACGTCGCCGTGCTGCAGGCATCGATCGACTTCCATATAGGAACAAGTAAATAGCTTAATGCCAACTCCTGTGGATCAGTTGCCGTACACTGATGCGCGACCACCACCAATAGTCAGAAGCGAATCGCAAGCTATTCACACTTACCACTAGTCCCACGGAAAACGTCATGAGCCGCACCCGTCGCCGCCGGCGCAATACCGAAAAACCGGCCAATGTCCCGTTGCCTCAACTGGAGCGGCGGGTATTGCGCAATCGCTTCGCACCGGTAGAACCGCTCGATGACGAGCAGATCAACCTGATCCACGAGGCGACCATGACGCTGCTCGAGGAACAGGGCATTGAAGTGGTGGGCGACATCGCACTGGATCTGTTTCGCCGCGCCGGTGCAGAAGTGGACGACGGTGGCGTTGTTCGGATGGATCGCAACCTCTTGTTGCAGACCATAGCGAGCGCTCCTGAAACATTCACCATGCACTCGCGCAATCCCGACAATGCGCTGGAAGTTGGCGGCAATGTGATCAACTTCGGCATGGTGTCCGGGCCACCCAATGTGCACGACAACATTAACGGCCGGCGCATGGGCAATATCGCCGATTTTGAAAACCTGGTGCGGTTTGGCCAGTATTTTAATGTGATTACTTTCTTTGGCAATCAGGCCTGCGCGCCCACCGATCTGCCCGTCAATACTCGCCACCTCGATACACTGATGGCGAGTATTACCTTGTCGGATAAACCATTCTTCTCCACCGGTATCGGCGCAGGGCGCTCACTGGATGCGATCAATATGTGCGCCATAGCCCTCGGCATCAGTGTGGAAGAGCTTGCCAGCCACCCCAGTGCGATGACCAACATCAACGTTAACTCACCGCGCAAACTCGATGACAGCATGGCCTACGGCGCAATGCAGATGGCGAGCCGCGGACAAGCCGTGTCTGTGACCCCTTTTACCCTGATGGGCGCGATGACACCGGCAACCCTCGGCGGCGCACTGGTACAGCAAAACGCCGAGGCATTGCTTGGCATTGCGCTGTTGCAGTTAACCAGGCCGGGCGCCCCCGTTATCTATGGCGGATTCACATCCAATGTCGATATGCGCTCAGGCGCGCCAGCCTTTGGCACACCCGAAAATGCACTGGCCAATCTCGCCGGCGGCCAACTGGCCCGCCACTACAAGCTTCCGCATCGCACCAGTGCCTGCAACGCCTCTAACGCAGTAGACGCGCAGGCAACCTACGAAACACAAATGGCATTGTGGGGTGCAGTAATGGGCCACGGCAATCTGATCTATCACACCGCCGGCTGGCTGGAGGGTGGGCTGGTTGCGTCATTTGAAAAAGTCATTATCGATTGCGAAATGCTTCAGCACATGACACAAATGCTGCAACCGATAAAAATTGATCTGGACGAGATTGGCCTTGAGGCGATGCGAGAAGTCGGTCCGGGTGGACACTTTTTTGGTTGTGATCACACCATGGCGCGCTACAAGGATGCGTTTTATCAACCGTTCTTAAGCGACTGGCAAAATAATGAAAGCTGGACTGCCGCTGGCGCGAAAGACAGCACGCAACGCGCAACCGAAATCTGGCCAAAGATTTTAAGAGAATTTGAAGCGCCTGTGCTGGATCCGGCGATACACGAAGAACTCGAAGAATATGTAGCCAAACGCAAAGAGCAGCTCGGACGCGACGAGCCCGCGCTGGAGCCCGTGTTGTAAGCGCAGAAAATTAACACCAAGAACTTACACCCCCGGCGCAAACCGCCGGGGGCGCACTAATCCGGTTACCCTAAAACGACTCCTGCAACTCGGCCACTAACGCCAGCCCCATCGCAGAGCCGCCTTCATGAAATGCCGCGCGCATGCCGCTCCACATTGCATCGCAAAATACAGTCGCCTCGGGCTGAATCATGTACGCAATCATCTGCTCCATATCAGCGTCGGAAAGGGATTCATAAATAAAACCCAGCGAGGCGTGATACTCCTCCACCAGCCCGGCCTTTTCACCCTGCATCTGCTGCACCACCATCTGACGAAAGTCTTCGAAATCCATTGGCATTCCCATGCTGGTCATCATGGTGTGACCCATCACCGCCGCCGAATCTATAGCAAGCTGCATCGCATTATCGGAACCCATCATGACCTGGTCGAGTTTTTGTACCAGCGCCGTGCGCTCGGCTGTCAGCTGTGGCCGTTCGCCGGCCATAACACGTTGTTCAACCGCCCACTGATCGGTTTGATTGGCAGTTGCCACGCGCTTGCCCAGCGGAGTATCGAACCAGGTGAGCAGACGCGCGACTTCCTGATTATTCAGGCGTTCGCGCAACGCCTCCACGATTCGGCGCTCAAACAGCGATGCCGTCAGACTGCTTTGCATGGCGCGACTGACCACACCGGCGACTTGCGGATCGCCAATTTCAGCGGTCAGTTGCTCCTCGCCCATCTCTGACGCAACCATTTTTGGCACCGCAGCGATGGATTGGGATACACCACTAAGCTCCATTAAACGCTCGATAAACGCATCGGTATCACCGGCATGCAATGTCGGTATATTCAACGCAAACACCAGCGCAATGGCGGGGACTTTCAACTTTCTCAACATCTAAAACCTCCTACAGCTTCCGTTATGTGCCACTGCGAAAACACAGATGTATCAGGGACAAGCGCTACGGACTCAAACACCGTCCGGGCAAACCGTTTGCACCCTCGAAACAACCGACGCTGGCTATTATTATGGGGAGTTCAATAACAATCCGGAGGCACCCGGATATTGTCACGACACGGGATCGGCGCAGCCAGGCGATACTTGAACGATCGCGAACCTGCAGCAGCCGGTTAACCAGACTGCAGGCTAATTGTGTCGACCAATAGATCGTTCCGGCATCACTTGAGCCGCTATGTTTTCAGTGGGGCGCTAAGACACCGCCTCGAGCGCGTCGTCCTGTACACCGTATACGCGCAACGATCGACCGGAGCCGCGTACGGGTTGCTCACCCAGATCGGCAGAGCGCACGTCAACACGATTGGCCACTTCGCTGCTGAGCAGGATCGAGTGCCCCAAGTGCTTGGTCATTTCCTCGATTCTCGCAACCTCGTTGGCAGCCTCCCCAACAACAGAGAATTCCAGCCGATCGGGCGCGCCGATATTGCCGTAAAGCACTTCGCCGTAGTGCAGCGCCACCCCGTAGGCGAGCGCATCCTTGC
>CAKZSB010000335.1 GCA_937920585.1 uncultured Granulosicoccaceae bacterium
CATGAGCAAAGTGCCGGTTGCCAATGACGTGCGCCCGGACCTGATTGCCCGCGGCACCCCTGGTTTTTCGGGTGCGGATCTCGCCAACCTCGTCAACGAGGCGGCGCTGTTCGCAGCGCGCTCGGACAAGAAGCTCGTTGAGATGGAAGAGTTCGAGCATGCAAAAGACAAAATCATGATGGGCGCCGAGCGCAAGTCCATGGTGATGAACGAGGACGAGAAAAAGCTGACCGCCTACCATGAGGCTGGCCATGCGATTGTCGGGCGAATGGTGCCGAATCACGATCCGGTCTATAAAGTGACGATCATCCCGCGCGGACGTGCACTGGGTGTGACGATGTATCTTCCCGAAGAAGATCGCTACAGTCACAGCAAGCAGGGGCTTGAAAGTATGGTCTCGTCGCTCTACGGCGGCAGAATCGCCGAAGAGCTGATTTTCGGGGCGGACAAGGTCACCACCGGCGCGTCTAACGATATCGAGCGTGCGACCGAGCTCGCCCGTAATATGGTCACCAAATGGGGTCTCTCTGACAAGCTTGGGCCACTCGCCTACAGCGAGGAGGAGGGTGAGGTATTCCTTGGTCGTAGCACCACGCAGCCCAAGCACATTTCGGGGCTGACCAAGCAGTCTATCGATAGCGAAATAAGGGCAATCATCGATCGCAACTACAGTCGGGCTGAAGATATTCTGCGCGAGCACCTGACAGAGTTGCACATGATGGCTGATGCCTTAATGAAGTTCGAGACGATTGATGCCGGGCAGATCGACGCCATAATGGAAGGTCGCGAGCCCGATCCGCCAGCCGGGTGGGGCGACGATGATGGAGGGTCTCCAGGTCCGTCGGGGCCATCAGTGCCTGAGTCGGTTCGACACGACGATGACGCTGCTGACGAACCACCGGTACCAGATCCGGATCCAGCTTCCTAAGGCATCACAAAAATCAGGCGACATGGAAATGTCGCCTTTTTTTTATCCTATAGTTGTGTGGCTGTAGTGCATAAATCTGGCGGCTGTCGGCGGTTCCGGTGGGGTTCTTGCGCAGCTGTTGGTGAACAACCTAATTCCTGGATTTAAATTTAATGGCTAGAAAATACTTCGGTACTGACGGTATGCGGGGTCGTGTTGGTGTTGAGCCCATGACCGCAGCCACAGTCATGAAGCTCGGTTGGGCAGCCGGTAAGGTTCTGGCGTCGCAGGGCAATCGAGAGGTGTTGATCGGCAAAGACACCCGTGTATCGGGGTATCTTTTCGAGTCGGCGCTGGAAGCCGGTCTGTCTTCTGCGGGCATCAACATCAAGATTCTCGGGCCTATGCCAACGCCGGCGGTTGCCTACCTCACGCGAACATTTCGCGCCGCGGCCGGAATCGTGATTAGTGCTTCCCACAACCCTTTTTACGACAACGGGGTGAAGTTTTTCTCGGCCGAGGGCACCAAGTTGCCCGACAGCGTAGAGCTGGAAATCGAAGCCGCGATGGATCAGGAGATCACCACAGTCGATTCGGCCGAACTCGGACGCGCGCATAGAATAGCTGATGCCGCGGGCCGTTATATCGAATTTTGCAAAAGCACTTTTCCCAGCGGGCAGCGCCTGGACGGGATGAAGATCGTTGTCGATTCTGCGCATGGTGCCGCCTATCACATTGCGCGCGGTGTGTTCGAGGAGCTTGGAGCGACTGTAGTTTCGGTTGGGGCCGAGCCCGATGGCCTGAATATCAACCGCGACTGCGGTGCAACTTCGCCCGATCATTTGCGTGCGCACGTCCTGCTTGAGAAGGCTGACGTCGGTGTGGCGCTCGATGGCGATGCCGATCGGTTGATCATGATCGATCACACCGGTGAGGTGGTGAATGGTGATGAACTATTGTACGTGCTGGTAAAAGCCCGGATCGATGCCAACGAGATGAGCGGTGGCGTTGCCGGTACCCTGATGAGTAATCTCGGGCTCGAACATGCCTTGCGTGATCTCGATGTCGAGTTTGCTCGCGCGAATGTCGGCGATCGCTATGTGCTCGAGTTGCTGCGCGAGCGAAACTGGAAAATCGGCGGCGAGTCGTCCGGGCATATCATCTGCCTCGATCGCACCACCACCGGAGACGGGCTGGTGGCTGCGTTGCAGATTCTGGCGCAGATTCGTCTAAGTGGTGAGTCGCTTGCTCAATTGCGCAGTGGCATGACGCAATATCCGCAAGTGCTGGTAAATGTGCCGATGAAAATTCGGCAGGATCTCAGCGAGAGCGAGCAGGTGCAGGAAGTTGTTCAGAGCGCCGAGCGCGAGCTTGGCGATAGCGGTCGGGTGTTGTTGCGACCATCCGGTACAGAGCCAGTTGTGCGGGTGATGGTCGAGGGCAAAGTGGCCAATGACGTCGAAACGATCTGTCACCGCCTGGCCGACTCAGTCAGCCGCATTATTGGCTAACGCCTGTGAGGCATTTTTAAGCGTGCTCTGGATTGCAATCCGCGGCGCAGCGCGTTACGCTTGACGAGTTTAGTCGCCCGCTTTTGGGCGCGCTGCTTTTTTCCACCTGGCATACAAGAAATCTTCCCGATTCATGCGAACTCCAATCGTTGCAGGCAACTGGAAACTCAACGGCTCCAGACAAAGTGCTCGTGATCTTGCGGCCGGTGTGGCCACTGGTGCGCCGAAGTCCGGTGTGGAGGTAGTGGTTTGTCCGGTCAGTTTGCACATACCGGAGGTGGCGGCCGCTGTTGAGGGGTCGGTGGTCGCGCTGGGCGGTCAAAACGCGTGTGAAAACGAGAGTGGTGCCTTCACTGCCGAAGTCTCGTCCAGCATGCTCGCAGAATTCGGCTGTCGGTATGTGATCATTGGTCACTCCGAGCGGCGAAGCTTATACGGCGAGTCGGATGCTGATTGCGCTGCGCGTGGCAAAGCCGTCATCGACGCCGGCCTGACACCCATGTTTTGTATCGGTGAGACGCTAGAACAGCGCGAGTCGGAAGAGACTATAGCCGTGTTGCATCGTCAGCTTAACGCGCTGGTTGAGGCGGCGGGTGATGATGTATTCGGCAAGTGCGTGATTGCTTACGAGCCAGTCTGGGCTATAGGTACAGGCAAGACAGCATCCCCCGGTCAGGCGCAAGCGGTGCACGAAGCAATCAGGCAGTACGTTGCCGGCCTGGATGGCACTGCAGCGTCGTCAGTGCGAATAATTTATGGTGGCTCGGTCAAGCCCGATAACGCGGCTGAGTTGTTTGCCCAGCCCGACATCGATGGCGGATTGATTGGTGGTGCGGCGCTGAAAGCGGAAGACTTCCTCGCCATTTGCAATGCCGCCGCGGAAAAATAGGATACGCTCCCCAGATGCAAACAATCGTCCTTGTTGTACATGTTTTTCTTGCCATTGGCGTCATTGGTCTGGTGCTTATTCAGCACGGCAAGGGCGCGGATGCGGGCGCTGCTTTTGGTAGCGGTGCCGGTGCATCGACAAGTGTTTTCGGATCTCGTGGCAGTGGCTCTTTTCTCACCCGAATGACAACGGTATTCGCGTTGCTGTTTTTCGCGACCAGCATGACACTGTTTTTCCTCGCTTCGCAGCGAACCAGCACGCTTGGCAGCGTTACGGACAACCTCAATCTGCCTGCCATCGACAACAGCGAGCCTGCGCAGTCAACTGACGCACCTGCCGGTGAGTCGGATCTGCCGCCAACGCCTGGAGCAACTGATGACAGTGAGTCAGATCTGCCCAAGGTGGACAACCAGTAACGGGTTGGCTACAAGAAAATAATTACCTCGAATTACCATCGTTTATAAGATAATTTTTCGGGCAATAGACCCATGTGTGGTTTAGAATACATTGCTCTCAGATTTACATCGCCGACGTGGTGGAATTGGTAGACACGCTATCTTGAGGGGGTAGTGGCGAAAGTCGTCCCGGTTCGAGTCCGGGCGTCGGCACCAATCAAATTCAGAAGGCCGGTTCATCCCTGGCACAGGGCCGTAGCGCGCGCCCAATGTGCGGTGTACCGCGAACTAGCCTGAGTTTTGCACACCCAATCCTATGGACCGCAGTCAGAAGTCGCTATCGGGCCAACTCAACACCTCCGGGCTTCGGGATCAAATCACATATGCTCGCTAACTATTTTCCAGTTCTGGTTTTTATCGTCATTGCACTCGTCTTCGGTGTCGTGCTTTTGACACTCGGCAGTGTGATCGGGCCAACAGCGCCCAACACTGAAAAAAACTCACCGTATGAATGCGGCTTCGAGGCCTTTGAGGACAGTCGAATGAAATTCGATGTCCGTTATTACCTCGTGGCTATTCTCTTCATAATTTTTGATCTTGAAATTGCGTTCCTGTTTCCGTGGGCTGTTGTGCTTGACCAAATCGGCGTCGAGGCATTTGCCGCTATGGGTGTGTTCCTTGGAATTCTCGTGATCGGGTTCATTTACGAGTGGAAAAAAGGAGCACTCGAATGGGAATAGAAGCCGTTCTCGACAAAGGTTTCATCACCACATCCACTGACAAGTTGGTCAACTGGGCGCGGACCGGTTCGATGTGGCCGATGACTTTTGGCTTGGCCTGTTGTGCGGTAGAGATGATGCACGCCGGTGCGGCCCGCTATGATCTCGACCGCTTCGGGGTGATTTTCCGCCCCAGTCCGCGGCAGTCGGATGTAATGATTGTCGCCGGAACGCTGGTCAACAAAATGGCCCCTGCGCTGCGCAAGGTCTACGATCAGATGGCTGACCCGAAATGGGTTATCTCAATGGGATCGTGCGCCAATGGCGGTGGCTATTATCACTACAGTTATGCGGTTGTGCGTGGTTGTGATCGTATTGTACCGGTGGATGTATATGTACCAGGCTGTCCACCGACCGCCGAGGCGCTGTTGTACGGCATTGTGCAATTGCAAAAGAAAATCCGCCAACCTAATGTGATCACACGTAGCTGAGATCAATGAGCGAATCCAGATCAGAGCAACTTGCCGCGACCATTACAGCCATGGGGCTGGAAGGTGTTACCGATATCTCGGTAAGTGCCGGACAGGCTATGGTGAAGGTCGAGGCTCCGCACCTGCTTGCCGTGGCTGCCGAATTACGCGACCGGCCCGAAACTTCTTTTGAACAGTTGATCGATGTTTGTGGGATCGACTATCTGCAGTACGGTCAGGACGAATGGGCCACCGATAGCACGGCTTCATCCGGATTCAGCCGGGGTGTTAGTGGTCAATCTGTCGGTCGCCTGAGTTTTGGCGACGAAGTCGAAAACGAAATCGAGCAGGGTTCGCGGTTTGCCGTCAACTACCAGCTGTTGTCGGTTCAACACAATGTTCGACTGATGATGAAGGTGTATGCGCCGGACAACGAGTTCCCGGTAGTCGCATCATTGACCAGTATCTGGTCCAGTGCCGACTGGCCGGAGCGAGAAGCTTTCGACTTAATGGGAATTCACTTCGAGGGGCATCCGGACCTGCGCCGTCTGCTGACTGACTATGGTTTTGTCGGCCATCCTTTTCGCAAGGACTTTCCACTCGTTGGCAACGTTGAAATGCGTTACGACCCGCTCAAAAAACGCGTCATCTATGAGCCGGTAACGATTGAGCCGCGCGTTCTCGTACCAAGAGTCATTCGGCAGGACAATCGCTACGTTTCGCACGACGCAGCCACCGTCGATGCCGATGGAGAGACCGATGCCTGAGATTCGCAACTACACGCTAAACTTTGGACCACAGCATCCCGCAGCACACGGTGTTTTAAGACTGGTGCTCGAAATGGATGGCGAGGTTGTCGACCGCGCTGATCCGCACATAGGGTTGCTGCATCGCGGCACTGAAAAACTGGCGGAGAGCAAGCCATACAACCAGAGTATCGGTTACATGGATCGGCTCGACTACGTATCGATGATGTGCAACGAACACGGCTATGTGCTGGCGATCGAAAAATTGCTGGGTGTCGAAGTGCCGGAGCGCGCGCAGTACATCCGTGTGATGTTCGATGAAATCACGCGATTGTTGAATCACCTCATGTGGATTGGTGCGCACGCGCTGGATGTGGGCGCTATGTCGATGTTTCTGTATGCATTTCGCGAGCGTGAGGACCTGATGGATTGCTACGAGGCGGTGTCGGGTGCACGACTTCATGCGACCTACTATCGCCCCGGTGGCGTTGCGCGCGATTTGCCGGGCACCATGCCTCAGTACGAGGAGTCTCGCTGGACCAGTAAGGCGCAGGCCAGTAAACAGAATGAAGCCCGCTCGGGTTCCATGCTCGATTTTCTGGACGATTTCACCACTCGGTTTCCAACCTGTGTAGACGAATACGAAACACTGTTGACCGACAATCGTATCTGGAAGCAACGCACGGTCGGGATCGGTGTCGTATCTCCCGAGCGCGCTAAGCAACTGGGTTTTACCGGTGCGATGTTGCGCGGTTCCGGCGTCGAGTGGGATTTGCGCAAGAAACAGCCGTATGAAGTTTATGACCGCATGAAATTCAGTATTCCGGTCGGCACCAACGGTGACTGCTATGACCGCTATCTCGTTCGCATGGAAGAGATGCGCCAGTCAAACGAGATTATTCGTCAGTGCATAAGCTGGCTGCGCAGCAACGAAGGACCCGTGCTGACGGAAGATCACAAGGTCGCACCGCCGCGTCGCGCAGAGATGAAAGGCGATATGGAATCGCTGATCCATCACTTCAAACTGTTTACTGAAGGATTTTGCCTGCCCGAGGGTGAGGCCTATGCCGCGATCGAACATCCCAAAGGCGAGTTTGGTGCCTATCTGATCTCGGATGGTGCTAACAAGCCTTACCGGCTGAAAATCAGAGCCCCCGGTTTTTACCACCTGGCTGCGCTCAATGAAATGGTCTCCGGGCACATGCTGTCCGATGTGGTCGCGATCATTGGCACGCAGGATATTGTTTTCGGCGAGGTCGATCGATGAGCACTACCGAATCGGTTCTCAACGCGCATTCGCGTGAAGAAATTGACGAGTGGCTGACGCGCTATCCACCCGATCAAAAGCAATCTGCGGTGCTGGCTGCACTTCGTGCGGCGCAACATCAAAACGATGGTTTTCTCACTGTCGAGCTAATGGATGCGGTGGCTGATTACCTGGATATGACAAAAATTGCCGTCTACGAGGTGGCCTCGTTCTACTCCATGTACGAGACAAAGCCGGTCGGCCGTCACTGTGTGGCTATCTGCACCAACATCAGCTGCATGTTGATGGGCAGCGACACCATTGTTCAGCATGTTGAAAAAAAGTACGGAATCAAGCTGGGTGAAAGTACGCCGGATAATAAAATTTATCTGAAGGTCGAGGAAGAGTGCCTGGCGGGGTGCGATGGTGGCCCGATGATGCAGGTTGATCACGTCTACCACATGAAACTGACGCCGGAAAAAGTTGATCAAATACTTGACGAGCTGGAGTAGCACCAGTTGAAGAACGAACCCAATCAGGTCTGTTACACCACACTCAAGTTTGATGAGCCGTGGACCTATGAAAACTACCGCAAGGTAGGCGGTTACGACGCCTGGAATAAAATCCTGAGCGAAAAAATGTCGCCCCAGGATGTCATTGCAGAGGTCAAGGCGTCCGGCCTGCGCGGCCGTGGTGGTGCAGGATTTCCCACCGGGCTGAAGTGGAGCTTTATGCCCAAGGCCGATGGCGGCCAGAACTACCTGGTCGTAAACAGTGACGAATCCGAACCCGGCACCTGCAAGGACCGCGATATACATCGCTTCAATCCGCATTCGCTGATCGAGGGCATGCTGATCGGATGCTATTCAATTGGTGCCACAGTCGGTTACAACTACATGCGCGGCGAGTGGATGGACGAGCCATACAAGCGCTTCATGGGTGCGCTGGCCGAGTGCTACGAAAACGGTTGGGCCGGTGAGAACATAAAGGGTAGTGGAAACAATATCGAGGTGATCGGAACGCTTGGTGCCGGTGCCTACATTTGTGGTGAAGAGACGGCATTGCTGGAATCACTGGAAGGCAAGAAAGGTCAGCCACGATTCAAACCGCCATTTCCCGCCAACTTTGGTCTGTATGGCAAACCCACCACCATCAACAACACCGAGTCTGTGGCATCGGTTCCGGCGATCATTCGCAACGGCGCCGAGTGGTTTCAGGATCTGGGTGTTGAAAATTCCGGCGGGCAAAAGTGTTTTTCCATGTCCGGGCATGTAAATAACCCCGGCAATTTCGAGATTGCTCTGGGCACGCCTTACAGCGAATTGCTCGAGCTTGCCGGTGGCGTGCGAGGCGGGCGAAAACTCAAAGCGGTAATCCCCGGTGGGTCCTCGATGCCGGTATTGCCGGGCGATATTATGCTCAACACCAACATGGACTATGACTCAATCGCAAAGTCGGGCTCAATGCTCGGTTCAGGTGCGGTTATATCAATGGATGAAACCACTGACATGGTCGTGGCGTTGTGCAGAATATCGCGCTTTTATTATTCAGAATCCTGTGGCCAGTGCACACCGTGCCGCGAGGGGACCGGCTGGCTTTACCGGATGCTGGTGCGTATTCTCGATGGCAAGGGCAGGCCCGAAGATATCGCCAAACTCGATGACGTAGCGGCAAAAATTGCCGGTCGTACCATCTGTGCGCTGGGCGAGGCGGCAGCCTGGCCGGTGCAGGGTATGTTGCGCCATTTTCGCCACGAGTTTGAATACTACGTTGAGCACAAGCGCAGTATCGTGCAGGAAAAGCTGGGTACGGCGGCGTAGAGAATCCCATGACTGACGAACTCATCAATATTACGGTAGATGGTCAAAAGCTCCAGGCGCGTAAGGGCCAGATGCTGATCGAGGTTACCGATGCGGCCGGTATCGAGATACCGCGCTTTTGTTATCACAAGAAATTAAGTGTCGCGGCGAATTGCCGCATGTGCCTGATCGAAATTGAAAAGGCGCCAAAACCCATGCCGGCCTGTGCGACACCAGTCGCACCCGACATGATTGTGCACACTCGCTCTGAACTGGCGACCGGTGCGCAACAGGGCACAATGGAATTTCTGTTGATTAATCACCCGCTCGATTGCCCGATCTGTGATCAGGGTGGTGAGTGTGAGTTGCAGGACGTCGCCATGGGTTACGGCGGTAGCTCTTCGGACTACGTCGAAACCAAACGCGTGGTGATGGACAAGAATATCGGTCCGCTCATCTCAACCGAGCTCACTCGTTGCATTCACTGTACGCGCTGCGTTCGATTCGGTGAGGAAATCGCCGGCATGCGTGAACTCGGCGCCACCGGCCGCGGCGAAAACATGCGCATTGGCACCTATATCGAAAAAAGTGTCGATTCGGAATTGTCCGGCAATGTGATCGATCTTTGCCCGGTGGGCGCTTTGACTGCCAAGCCCTCACGTTTTTCAGCGCGTTCCTGGGAACTGACTCAACACGCCAGCGTGGCACCTCACGACAGTGTTGGCAGCAATTTGTTTTTGCACGTTGGCAACGGCTCTGTAGTGCGCGCCGTGCCACGCGAGAACGAATCTCTCAACCAGACGTGGCTCTCGGATCGAGATCGATTCAGCTACGAGGGACTCAACAGCGCCGATCGCGCCACCCAGCCGATGGTTCGCAGCAACGGTGAGTTGCAGCCGGTTAGTTGGGAAGTAGCGCTGAAGGCCGTGGCCGACACCGTACAAAATACAGTCAAGCAGCACGGTGCTGCACAACTGGGTGCACTGATTTCGGCGTCCGCCACACTCGAAGAACAACACTTGCTGCAAAAGCTGATGCGCGCGGTCGGATCGAACAATATCGATCACCGCATCAGTCAACTGGATTTCAGCGATCAGCAGCATGCGCCGGTCATGCCCTGGCTCGGTCAGGCGATAGCCGATCTCGAATCGGTTGATGCGGCGCTGCTGGTGGGATCAAATATTCGCAAAGAACAACCGCTGGCAGCTTTGCGGCTTCGCAAGGCGGCTGGTAACGGGGCGAAAGTCAGTTTCGTCAATTCCCGTGTTTATGACATGAACTTTGATTGTCAGGCGCACCTTGCCGGTGGTCAGCGCGAGCAGCTGTTACACGTTGCAGCCATTGCCGTCGCTGCGGGCGTTGAGCATAGCTGTCTGCGCGATCTGCTGGGCAGTTTTGAAGTTGGCGACCAACATCGCGCTATCGTGAAAAGCCTGTCCGATGGTGAAACAGCTACTGTGCTGCTGGGTAACTCGGCGGTCATGCACGCCGATTACGCCATGCTTCGCGCGTTGGCCAGCGGCATCGCTCAGCGCACGGGTGCGGTTTTTGGTTACCTGCCCGAAGGTGGCAACACGGCAGGTGCCTGGCTGGCCGGTTGCGTGCCACATCGCGGAACTGCCGGTGTCACGTCTGAAGCGATTGGTCTCAACGCTGCAGAGATGCTTTCCGATCCGCTTAAATGCATGGTACTCATGGGCACAGAGCCCGGCTTTGAACACCCGCGCAGCGCGCTGGCTCAGCGAACACTCAAGGCAGTTGAGAACAGCATAGTGATCACAAGCCATGTCAGCCAAATGATGCTCGATCATGCGACTATCGTCTTGCCGGCTGCCGCCTATGCCGAAACTGCCGGCACATTTGTTAATGCCAGTGGCAGTTGGCAGATGTTTAATGGTGTCGTGGCGCCGCCGGGCGATGCGCGTCCCGGCTGGAAAATACTCAGAGTGCTGGGCAATCAACTCGATGTCGACGGTTTCGATTATCAGAGCGTTGAAGATATACGCACCGAACTGAAGGGACTGTGCCGCGAGCTTGAGCTCGACAATCGATACGAACCGGATGGCGCTATGCTGGCCGATCGCGCCAACTCCACCGGTGACGCAAATGGCGAACTGATGCGCAGCGGCGATTTGCCTGCGTTGCGTGCCGATATGCTTGTTCGGCGGGCGAAATCCCTGCAACGCTCTTCGGATGCGCAGCCCGGTGTAATTAGTTTGAACTCCAGCGATCTGTCGCGCCTGGGTATCGAACACGATGCTGTGGTCAACGTTGAGCAGGACGGCGCCACGGTGGTACTTAAAGCAAAAGCAGATGATGGTGTGCCGATCGGACTGGCGTGGCTGCCTCTGGGCGGTCAGGATGTCGCGGGCTTTGGCGCGCTCGATCAACCGCTTCGCGTCACCGGGAGCTGATCGATGGCAGCCTTTTTCGATAGTCTGTTGCTGGTGATCGTCACAGTACTAAAAGTGCTGTTGATCATGATCCCGCTGCTACTGAGTGTGGCGTACCTGACCTATGCCGAGCGCAAGGTAATCGGTGCGATGCAGGTTCGCAATGGTCCCAACCGGGTTGGCTGGAAAGGTCTTTTACAGCCGATTGCCGATGTACTCAAGCTGTTGACCAAAGAAATCATCGTACCGACCAACTCGCACCGTTTTCTGTTTCTCATCGCGCCTATATTGTCACTGGCACCGGCGTTTGCCGCCTGGGCGGTAATTCCGTTCAACGATACGGCAGTGCTTGCTGATGTTAACGCCGGATTGCTCTATGTGCTCGCGCTGACATCACTTGGCGTCTACGGTGTAATCGTTGCCGGCTGGGCGTCGAATTCCAAATATGCGTTTCTCGGGGCGATGCGTTCGGCAGCACAGATTGTCGCCTATGAAATTGCCATGGGGTTTGCCCTGGTGGGCGTGCTGATGGTCAGTGGTAGTTTGAACCTGGGCGATATCGTCCGTGCGCAGGAAGGCAGTATATTTCACTGGTTCTGGCTGCCATTGCTGCCATTGTTCCTGGTCTATTTTATATCCGGTGTAGCAGAGACCAACCGGGCGCCGTTTGATGTCGCCGAGGGTGAGTCTGAAATTGTCGCCGGTTTTCACGTCGATTACTCCGGGATGGCGTTTGCGCTGTTTTTCCTGGCCGAATACGCGAACATGATTATGATCGCCGCGCTCACCAGCGTGCTGTTTCTGGGCGGCTGGTTGTCGCCGGTGAGTTTCCTGCCCGACAGCATGATCTGGTTCTTTCTGAAAGTAGCGCTGATGCTGTTTTTCTTTTTGTGGTTTCGCGCCACTTTTCCCCGCTATCGATACGACCAGATCATGCGCCTGGGCTGGAAGATATTCATCCCGGTGACAATCGTATGGATTGTGGTAGAAGCGGTGGCAATTTTGTTGGAAATCGAACCCTGGTTCGCCCTGCGAGCAGCCTGATATGACCGGAAACGTAAAAAGCTATATCAAGAGCTTCATGTTGCTTGAGCTACTCAAGGGCATGAAGGTAACCGGACGCTATTTTTTCTCCAACAAGATCACGATCCAGTATCCGGAAGAAAAAACCCCGCAGTCGCCGCGATTCCGTGGACTGCATGCACTGCGACGCTACGCCAACGGCGAAGAGCGCTGTATAGCCTGCAAACTGTGTGAAGCCGTCTGTCCGGCACTGGCGATTACGATCGAGTCGGAAGAGCGCGATGATTCAACCCGCCGCACCACGCGCTACGATATCGATCTGTTCAAGTGTATTTTCTGTGGATTCTGTGAAGAGGCATGTCCGGTTGATTCAATTGTCGAAACCCGGTTGTTTGAGTATCACTTTGAAAACCGTGGCGAGCAAATCATGACTAAAGACAAACTGCTTGCGATTGGCGACAAATTCGAAGCGCAGATTGCCGCCGATCGCGCGGCCGACGCGCCGTACCGCTGAGGCTCAGAGATGGAATTCAAACTTTTTCTTTTCTGGGTGGTGTCGTTGATACTGGTGGGTGCAGCGGTGGGTGTGATCACCACGCGCAACCCGGTTCAGGCGGCGCTGTTTCTGGTGTTGGCGTTTTTTAACAGCGCCATAATCTGGATGTTGATGGAAGCCGAGTTTCTGTCAATCACGCTGGTGCTGGTATACGTTGGCGCAGTGATGGTGCTGTTTCTATTTGTGGTGATGATGCTCGATATCAATTTATCGCCACTGCGCGAGGGCTTTACGCGCTACCTGCCGCTGGGCGGGCTGGTCGCTGCTTTGATTGTCGGCGAGATCGTGCTTCTGATCAGCAACAAGTGGTTTTCGGCCGAGAATTTTCCGGTTCCGGCTGCACGGCCGGCGGACTACAGCAACACTGAAGAGCTGGGTGTGGCGATGTATACCGACTATCTGCTGCAATTTGAGATCGCCGCGGTCATTCTGCTGGTTGCGATTATCGCTGCAATTGCATTGACCATGCGCCGCCGGCCCGACACCAAGTATCAGCGTCCGGCAGAACAAGTGCAGGTTCGAAAGGAAGATCGACTGCGCATCGTCAGCATGGATTCAGGGAATCAGGAGTCGCAATGATACCGCTCTCGCACTACCTAACCCTGGGCGCCGTGCTGTTTGGCCTGAGTGTGGCCGGCATTTTTCTCAATCGGAAGAACATCATTATTATCCTGATGTCGATCGAGCTGATGCTGCTGGCGGTCAACATGAACTTTGTGGCGTTTTCCTATTTCACTGGCGATACAGCCGGACAGGTGTTCGTATTCTTCATACTTACGGTCGCCGCCGCCGAGGCTGCGATCGGGCTGGCCATTCTGGTCGTTCTATTTAGAAATCGGGGCACGATCAATGTGTCCGATCTCGACGACCTGAAGGGGTAACCATGAAGCTCCTGTACATACTTACTCCGCTGGCGCCGTTGTTCGGCGCCATAGCGTGTGGCTTTTTTGGTCGCAAACTGGGCCGCACAAATTCCCATCGGGTAGCGATCGCAGGCGTAGCAGTCGCGTTTTTGTTCTCGCTCATTGCGCTGATCGTGCAAATGGGTGACGACGCAAAGGTTTTCAACGAAACGATCTACACCTGGATGGTTTCGGGCGGGATCAAGTTTGAAGTTGGCTTTCTGGTCGATCGACTCACCGTGGTGATGATGACGGTGGTGACCAGCGTGTCACTGATGGTTCACATCTACACGATCGGCTACATGCACGATGATCCGGGTTATCAGCGGTTTTTCAGCTATATCTCGCTGTTCACCTTTGCCATGTTGATGCTGGTGATGGCGAATAATTTCATGCAGTTGTTTTTTGGCTGGGAGGCGGTCGGCCTGGTGTCCTATCTGTTGATCGGATTCTGGTACAAAAAGCCTACGGCAATCTTCGCCAACCTGAAGGCCTTTCTGGTCAACAGGGTAGGGGATTTCGGGTTCTTGCTGGGTATCGCTGCCGTGCTGGTATACATGGGCAGCCTCAATTACACCGAAGTGTTTGCTGCCGCGCCTGCGGTGGTCGGACAATCGATGGAGGTCATTCCCGGTGTGGCCTGGTCGGTGATGACGGTCACCTGTATCTGTTTATTCATTGGCGCGATGGGTAAGTCGGCACAAATTCCCCTGCACGTGTGGTTACCCGACTCAATGGAAGGTCCGACGCCGATATCCGCGCTGATTCACGCAGCGACCATGGTGACGGCAGGAATATTTATGGTGGCTCGCATGTCACCCCTGTTCGAGCTCTCCGAAACAGCACTGAGCTTCGTGCTGATCATTGGCTCGCTCACAGCACTGCTGATGGGGTTGATCGGCATCGTTCAAAACGACATCAAACGCGTTGTCGCTTACTCGACGCTATCGCAGCTCGGCTACATGACAGTCGCGCTTGGCGCGTCGGCCTACGGGGCGGCGATTTTTCACCTGATGACACATGCATTTTTCAAAGCGCTGTTGTTCCTCGCGGCTGGCAGCGTAATTATCGCGCTGCACCATGAGCAGGATATTCGCAAGATGGGTGGCCTGAAGAAATATATGCCTGTTACCTACTGGACATCGCTGATCGGCACACTGGCGTTGATTGGCTTTCCCGGTTTCTCCGGCTTTTTCTCCAAGGATGCGATCATCGAAGCGGTTCATCATTCGCAAATCACCGGCGCGTCGTTTGCCTATGTGTGCGTATTGCTGGGGGTTTTCATTACTGCCTACTACAGCTTCCGAATGTTCTTCCTGGTTTTTCACGGCGAGACCAGAATGGACGACCACACGCGCGACCATTGCCATGAACCGCCCCGCGTAGTAACCGTGCCGCTGATACTGCTCGCCATTCCGTCAGTGATTTTGGGGGCAATGACGATAGGCCCTATGTTATTTGGCGGCTTTTTTGGCGATGCGATTCAAGTGGCGCCCGAGCACGATGTGCTGGCTGAACTGGGAGCCGGTTACCACGGTGCGTTCCAGTTCGTATTACACGGGTTCAAGACGCCCGCGCTCTATCTTGCGCTGGCCGGTGCAGTTGCAGCATGGTTCATCCATTTGCAAAAGCCTGGCATAGCGACCTGGTTTGCCGAGAAATTCTCGGTCGTCCATCGAATTCTCGACAACAAATACGGCTTTGATGCGTTCAATGAGAAAGTATTTGCCGGTGGTGCACGCCAGGTGGCCGACAGGCTCTGGAAAGTCGGCGACGTCAAACTCATCGACGGGCTGATGGTCAACGGTACTGCCAATGGTATTGGTTTGATTTCGAACATTGTTCGAACACTGCAAACCGGTTACCTCTTTCACTATGCGTTTGCAATGATAGTTGGATTGCTGGCGTTGTTGTCCGTGTTTATCTTTAGCGCTTGAAACGACACTAACGATGCCAATCCTCAGCATAATTATCTGGTTGACCATCCTGGGCGGATTCGCAGTGCTCTTTGCCGGCGAGGAACGCTGTCGGGGAGTTTCTCTGTTTGTCGCCGTGCTCGCCTTTCTCGCCAGCCTGCGTTTGTACTTCGGGTTTGACAGCGGCACGGCTGATATGCAGTTTGTCCAGCAGGTGCCATGGTTGCCTGCCTTCGATATCAACTATTCACTCGGCATTGATGGCATTGCGCTGCCACTCATTATGTTGACGACGTTCATCAACATTATTGTTGTGATTTCGGCCTGGCGCGTGATTGAGGACAATCTGCCCCTCTATCTCGCCGCGTTTCAAATCATGACCGGATTGATGGTGGGCGTTTTTGCCGCCACTGATGCGATTTTGTTCTACATCTTTTTCGAAGCCACGCTGCTGCCGATGTTTCTGATCATTGGTTTGTGGGGCGGGCCCCGGCGTGTCTACGCGACGATCAAATTCTTCCTCTACACCTTTCTCGGATCGGTGTTCATGTTAGTAGCGCTGATTTATCTGCATCACGGATCCGGTAGTTTTGCGATTGCCGATTTCCATCAGATGCCTTTGACATCGGGCGCGCAGACACTGATATTTTTTGCCTTCTTCATTGCCTTCGCGGTAAAGATTCCGATGTGGCCTGTCCACACCTGGCTGCCTGATGCGCACGTCGAGGCGCCCACAGCTGGCTCTGCAGTGCTGGCGGCAATCATGCTGAAAATGGGTGGTTACGGCTTTCTGCGCTTTAGCATGCCGATTGTGCCGGATGCGAGTATGCAGCTGTCCTGGCTGATGATCCTGCTGTCGCTGATTGCGGTGGTTTACATCGGTTTTGTCGCACTCGCCCAGTCTGATATGAAAAAGCTAATTGCCTACTCGTCGATATCGCATATGGGCTTTGTGACGCTGGGGATGTTTATCATGTTCGGGATCATGAGCGACGCGGAGCCTGAGTCAGTCGGTATCGCCCAGATGGGGCTGGAGGGTGCGATGGTGCAGATGATTTCGCACGGCTTCATTTCCGCTGCAATGTTCCTCTGCGTCGGGGTCATTTACGATCGCATGCACACCCGGCAGATAGCTGACTACGGCGGTGTGGTTAACACCATGCCGGTCTTTGCGGCCTTTATGGTTTTCTTTGCCATGGCCAACGCCGGCCTGCCTGGCACTTCAGGATTTGTCGGCGAATTCATGGTCATCCTGGCCAGTTTCAAAGCCAGCTTCTGGTTCGCGTTTCTCGCCGCCACCACGCTGATCCTGGGTGCTGCCTATACCTTGTGGATGGTCAAACGCGTATTGTTCGGCGAGGTTGCGAACGAAAACGTGGCAGCGCTGACGGACGTCGACAATCGCGAGACGATCATGTTGGCGCTGCTGGCTGCGATGGTGCTGTTTTTTGGTTTATGGCCACAACCGATGGTGGACGTCATGCATGCAACAATTGAAAACCTGGTGCAGCATGTCACCACGTCCAAACTCTAACCGGCAGAACGACTTTGGATAATCTGGCTCTAGTTGGACCTGAAATTTTTTTGCTGTGCGCAATCTGCGCCATTCTGCTGTGTGATCTCTACAGCAAGGATGGTCGCCGACTAACGTACATCCTGTCGCAGGTGGCACTGGTTGGCACGCTGTTTTTTACCTGGGGTGTCACGCCGGATGGCAGTGCCACCGCGTTTGGCGGCAGCTTCGTCATGGACACAATGAGTTCCGTGTTGAAAAGCTGGATCCTGATCGTATCGATTGGCGTGTTGCTGTACTCGCGCGATTACGTCCTCGAACGCGAGATCACTACCGGTGAGTACTACACGCTGGCACTAAGTGGTGTGCTCGGCATGATGATCATGGTGTCGTCCAGCACAATGCTGACGCTCTATCTCGGTCTCGAGCTGCTGTCACTGTCGCTCTATGCCATGGCAGCGCTCAATCGCAAGGACGTTCGCTGTGCCGAAGCGGCGATGAAATATTTTGTGCTCGGTGCGCTGGCGTCCGGCTTGCTGCTGTATGGCATCTCGATGATCTACGGCGCCACTGGCAGTCTGGTGTTCTCGGAGATTGCGGCGGCCATGGCGGCTGACTCATCCAGCTCGGCAGCGGTATTCGGGCTGGCATTTGTGGTGGCAGGTATTGCTTTCAAGTTTGGTGCAGCACCCTTTCACATGTGGGTGCCCGATGTTTACGACGGTGCGCCAACATCTGTCACGCTCTATATTTCAGCTGCTCCCAAGATGGCAGCGTTTGCGCTGGCCATCCGCTTTCTGGTCGACGGGCTCGGCACCGCCCACGACAGCTGGCAGGGGATGCTGGTGATTCTTGCGTTGTTGTCGATCGTGCTCGGCAACCTGATCGCAATCGCGCAGGTTTCTATCAAGCGCATGCTGGCCTACTCAACAATCTCTCACGTTGGATTCATTCTGCTGGGTGTGCTGTCCGGCCAAGCTGAGGGCTATTCGGCATCGATGTTTTATGCCATCACCTACGCGCTTACCAGCATGGCGGCATTTGGAGTCATTCTGGTGATGGATCGCAATGGTGTGGACATTCACCTGCTCACTGATTTGCGTGGTTTGTTCCGTCGCAATCCGGTTTATGCGTTTGTGATGTTGATCGTGATGGTGTCCATGGCCGGTGTGCCGCCGACGGTGGGTTTCTATGCCAAGTTTGTGGTGCTGGATGCGGTTGTATCCGTCGGCTTGATCTGGCTTGCGGTAGTGGCGGTGGTGTTTTCCGTGGTGGGAGCGTTCTACTATCTGAGAGTAATCAAATACATGTTCTTTGATGATCCGATCGAAGCGCAACCCGTGCTGGCACCCATCGATGTCAGTGCCGGGCTCGCGGTGAATGGCGCTGCACTGCTGATGCTGGGGCTTTTCCCGGGCTGGATTATGGCAGCCTGTATCGCAGCGTTTTCCTGAGCAGCACTGATACGGATTTATTTATCGAATCAATGCTTGTAATCTGGGCGTCGAACAACTAGAATTCTTTGATCAGTTGCGGGGTGGAGCAGTCTGGCAGCTCGTCGGGCTCATAACCCGAAGGTCGCAGGTTCGAATCCTGCCCCCGCTACCAAGTTATGTACTGAAAGGCCCCTCTTAAGGGGCCTTTTTGTTGCCGGGTCATTTTTCGAAAAAACAGACGAGCAATAAACTGGATTTTTATGCGGCGGGCACCTGACAGCATCTGGAAGTTTGTTGCACCGGTGGTGACAAACCTGGATTACGAGTTTGTCGGTGCCAGTCTCGGCCAGGCAGAGTCCGGACTGACCCTGCGAATCTACATTGACGGTCCGGACGGTGTCACCGTAGACGACTGTGCGAAAGTCAGTCGACAACTGGGTGATGCACTGGACGTGGAGAATCTGATCGCCGGTGAGTATTGTCTTGAGGTCTCCTCACCAGGTGTTGACCGCCCGCTCTTCGGGATTGACGATTTCACCCGGTTTGCCGGCAATGAGGTCAAGTTGAAAATGGCAGTCGCGCAGGACGGGCGACGAAATTATCGCGGTATGCTGGATTCGGTTGTGGATCAGTCGGTGGTGTTAAAGGTAGACGGCGAAGACCACGAACTAAGGATCAGTGATATTGAGAGTGCCAGTATCGTGGCTCGGTTTTGAGCGAGTCGGAGTGGCGCAACAGCGGTTTTACGAGGACCATGCGCTGCATGCAAAGCTAACGCTTGTGGAAGGCATATGACTTTATGAGCAAAGAAATACTACTGGTCGTCGACGCGGTTTCCAATGAAAAGGGCGTCGATGAAACCATCATATTCGAAGCACTGGAAGCTGCACTGGCGTCAGCCAGTCGCAAACGCAGCGGTATGGATATCGAAGTCCGGGTTGCGATTGATCGTGAAACCGGTGACTACCTGACTTACCGTCGTTGGGAGGTACTCGAGGACGATCAGGAACAAGAGTTTCCGTTGCGACAGATGACACTCTCGGCGGCGCGCGAAGACGAGCCCGACATCGCCGTAGGCGATTTCGTTGAAGACGAAATCGAATCGGTGGATTTTGGTCGAATTGCCGCCCAGACCGCCAAACAGGTTATTGTGCAGAAGGTCCGCGAAGCGGAGCGTGCACGCATTGTCGATGCATTTCAGGATCGCGTTGGCGAACTGGTGATGGGAATTGTCAAGCGCACCGAGCGCGGAGGCGTCTACATCGATTTGGGTAACAACGCCGAAGCCTATATCCGTCGCGATGAAATGATACCGCGCGAGGCGGTTCGCACCGGGGACCGGCTGCGAGCCTACTTGCGTGAGGTGGTGTCCGAAGCGCGTGGCCCGCAACTGTTTGCCACCCGCACCTCGTCCGAGTTTTTGATAGAACTGTTCAAGCTCGAAGTGCCCGAGGTGGGTCAGGGTGTAATCGAAATCAAGGGCGCTGCGCGCGACCCGGGCAGCCGGGCCAAAATTTCGGTTGAGTCCAGTGATCCGCGGCTGGATCCGGTTGGTGCCTGTGTTGGTATGCGCGGTTCGCGTGTGCAGACCGTCTCGAACGAACTGGCTGGCGAACGCGTTGACATCATTCTGTGGAATGATAATCCAGCGCAATATGTCATCAACGCAATGGCACCGGCAGAGGTTCAATCCATCATCGTCGACGAAGATTCCAACAGTATGGATATCGTTGTCGAAACGGAGAGATTATCGCTTGCAATTGGTCGTGGCGGACAGAACGTGAGACTGGCTGGTGAGTTGACGGGCTGGGAACTCAACGTGATGGATGAAAGCACGGCCGATGAAAAGAGTGAGGCCGAGGCACAGGTGCTGATCGCCAAGTTTGTTGAGGAGCTGACGGTCGACGAAGAGGTCGCCACAATCCTGGTACAGGAGAATTTCACCACGGTTGAAGAAGTAGCGTACGTTCCGGAGCAGGAGCTGCTGAACGTCGATGAATTCGATGAAGAAATAGTTGAAGAGCTACGAAATCGAGCGCAGGATGCGCTGCTTACCAAAGCACTGGTAACCGAGCAGAAAATCGAGAGCCTTAACCCTTCCGATGAACTGCTTGCGATGGAAGGCATTAGTGCCGGACTTGCAGTAGCGATGGCCGAAATCGGGGTTGCCACAGTGGATGATCTGGCAGATTTGTCGGTTGATGAACTGATGGTGGTCGACGACATGGACGAAGAGACTGCGGGCAAACTAATAATGAAAGCGCGCGAGAGCTGGTTCCAGGACGAGGAACAAGTTGTTGAGTCGGGAGCCTGATCTCCCGGGGGATAAGAGAAACGTATGGCAGAAGTCACCGTTAAACAACTGGCGGCCACGGTAGGCACACCGGTTGACAAGCTACTTGAGCAACTCAAGGAAGCCGGCCTGGACAAGTCGGCGGCCGAAGATACGATTGCGGACGCTGAAAAAATTCAGTTGCTGACTTTTCTGCGACAGTCTCATGGTGCCGAAAAGAAGGCTGCTGGTGCCAGCAAGATAACGCTGCGGCGTAAAAAGCACAGTGAGCTCAAGGCCGGTGGCAGCGGCAGAAAAACCGTCACCGTCGAAACGCGTGGCAAGCGAACCTATGTCAAGGCGGACGAGGATGATCGCGAGGAGCGCATCCGACAGGCCGAACAGCGTCAGAAGCAGGCTGAAAAAGATGCCCAGACGCGCGAGATAGATCAGAAGCAGCGCGAGCTGGAAGACATTGAAAAGGCGCAGGAGCAGGCGCGCCTCGCAGCCGAAAAAGCGGCTCAGGAAGCACTAAAGGAAGCTGAAAACGCGGTAGAGAAGGAGCGACGTGAAGCCGAGCAGCAGAAGCTGGCAGAAGAACAGCAAAAGCTCGCTGTAGAACAGGCCAGGCTCGAGGCTGAAAAGGCTGCGGCAGAGGAAGTCCGGCGCCAGGCAGAAGAAGAAGAACAAGCCAAACTAGCCGCAGAACAGGAGCAGGAAGCAGCGGCAGCGCAGGAAGCAGCATCGGTCGCCGCCATGGAAGAGGCCCAGCGCATGGCGCTGGCCGAACTGGCGGCAGGTGTCGAGGAAGTAGGTCAGAAACAACAGGCGGCTGCCAAGGCAGCTGCAGATGCAGAATTGCGTCGCCAGCAGGAAGCTCGCCTGCGGGCAACACCGTCGCCCGCGCCGGCTGCCAATGCGCCGCCGCCGCCAATGGGGGATTCCGGTAAACCATCGCGTGGCGGACGTCGCGGTAAGTCCGGTCGCAAGGAGCTGCACGTTTCAGCGCACTCGCGCGGCGGTGGCCGACGCGAAAAACGCGGTTCATCGCGACGCGAGAACACTCGAAACGCCGATGCCAAGCATGGTTTTGCCAAGCCGACGGCGCCAGTCGTGCGCGATGTGGACATTCCGGAGACCATCACGGTCGCCGAGCTTGCCAATCGCATGGCCGTGAAAGCGGGTGAAGTGATCAAGACCATGATGGGTATGGGCGTAATGGCTACCATCAACCAAGTACTCGATCAGGATACCGCGGTACTGGTTTGTGAAGAGATGGGCCATCGCGCCAACACCAGTTCGGCAGACGATCTGGAGCTGGAACTGCGCGCTCGCCTGCAGGCGGTACTCGAGGAATCTGAAGTAGAGCTCGAAACTCGTCCGCCCGTGGTGACCGTAATGGGCCACGTCGACCACGGTAAGACTTCACTGCTGGATTACATTCGCACCAGTCGCGTAGCAGCCGGTGAAGCGGGTGGCATTACCCAGCATATTGGCGCCTATCACGTCGAACACGACAAAGGCACAATCACCTTTCTCGACACGCCAGGTCACGCGGCGTTTACTTCAATGCGTGCCCGTGGCGCGCAGGCCACTGACATAGTAGTGCTGGTGGTCGCGGCCGACGATGGTGCGATGCCGCAAACCGTTGAAGCTGTGCAGCACTCGCGAGCCGCTGGCGTGCCCATTATCGTCGCCGTCAACAAGATGGACAAAGAAGACGCCGATCCTGATCGCGTCAAGAACGATTTGTCCAAGCACGATGTCATTCCCGAAGACTGGGGTGGCGACACAATGTTTGTTCCGGTGTCTGCACTAACCGGCGACGGGATCGACGAACTGCTCGATGCACTGGTGCTGCAGGCAGAAATTCTCGAATTGTCAGCATCATCTGCTGGTCCTGCGCAAGGCATTGTTATCGAAGCCACGCTCGACAAAGGCCGCGGCCCGGTCGCCACCGTGCTGGTACAGGGCGGCACGCTAAAGCGCGGCGACATCCTCGTCTGCGGCAAGGAGTTTGGCCGTGTTCGTGCAATATTCGATGAAAATGGCGAGCAGGTCAGCGAAGCCGGTCCATCGATACCAGTGCAGGTTCTGGGCTTGTCAGCCACGCCGAATGCCGGCGATGAAATGCTTGCGACCACCGATGAGCGAAGCGCCAGAGAGCTGGCCGATCTGCGCGATCAGAAGTCACGTGATGCGCGCCTGGCCGACCGAAAGCCTGCCAAGCTGGAAGATGTCTTTTCGCAGATCAAGCAGGGCGACAGCAACACGCTCAACCTGCTGGTGAAAACCGACGTGCAGGGCAGTTTCGAGGCGTTGCGAGATTCGCTGGAAAATATCTCCACCGATGAGGTCACCATTCGCGTTGTCGGTGGCGGTGTGGGCGGTATCAATGAGTCCGATGCGCAGCTGGCATCAGCATCCAATGCGATCATGATCGGCTTTAATGTCCGGGCGGACAATTCAGCTCGTCGCATACTTTCCGAGCAAGACATCGAACTGCACTATGAAAGTGTGATTTACGAGGTGATCGACCGCGTCAAAGCGTCGGCCAGCGGTATGCTGGCACCTGAAATTCGCGAGAATATTATTGGTCTCGCCGAGGTCAAGGACGTCTTCCGCTCACCGAAATTTGGCGATATCGCAGGCTGCATGGTGATCGATGGTGTCGTGCGCAAGAGCGAACCCATCCGTGTTCTGCGCGATAACGTCGTGATCTACGAAGGTGAACTCGAGTCATTGCGTCGCTTCAAAGACGATGTTTCCGAGGTTCGAATGGGTACCGAATGCGGTATTGGTGTTCGCAACTATAACGATGTTCAACCGGGAGACCAGATTGAGGTATTCGAGCGCAAGGAAGTTGCCCGTAGCCTTTGATACCGTCAACCGCTGCAAACGGCGTGTGAACGCTCTTGGCTAAGGATTATCCACGTAGCTATCGGGTTGCCGATCAGATACAGCGTGAACTGGCTGAACTGATTCGCAAAGAAGTCAAAGATCCGCGTGTGCCGGCACTGGTGACAGTGGCGGCCGTTGAGGTCAGCAAGGATCTGAGTCATGCGCGCGTGTATGTCAGCATGTTTGACGCCCCTGATCGCGAAGAGGCCGTGACTGCTTTGAACAACGCTGCCGGATTTCTGCGCGGCAAACTCGGTGCAAGGATACGCATGCGTACCGTGCCCATGCTCAATTTTAGATACGACGAAGTGCAGGAAAGGGGCGCGCAGCTATCAAGCCTGATCGATAACGCGGTCAGCAGTAATACTACGCCGGCTGATGACGCCGGTGAGCAGCTGGACTAACGCACGTGGGCGGCAAAGCGAACAAACGCGATGTCACCGGCCTTTTGTTGCTGGACAAACCCGCGGGCGCGACTTCCAACGGCGTACTACAAAAAGTAAGGCACCTGTACGGTGCAAAAAAGGCCGGTCACACTGGCAGTCTTGATCCATCTGCCACCGGCATGTTGCCGATCTGCTTTGGCGAGGCTACCAAGCTGTGCGGCTACCTGCTGGACTCAAGCAAGACATACCAGGTGGATGGTGTGCTGGGGGTCACAACAGATACCGAGGATGCAGACGGTGCAGTGACCGCTACCAGCGAGATTCCACCGCTTGATCGCAGCCAGCTGGAAGAAATTGTCAGACGTTTTCAAGGCAGCCAAATGCAGCGCCCCCCGGTATACTCTGCACTTAAGCGCAACGGGGTACGCGTTCATAAACTGGCGCGCAAGGGAATCGAGGTCGAGCTCGAACCGCGGCCGATTACCGTGCATGAAATTTCGCTCGACAGTTTTAACGCCGTGACCTTCAGTCTCACGATGAAAGTCTCGAAGGGAACCTACGTTCGATCGATCGTGCGGGACATCGGTGAATCAGTTGGCTGTGGTGCACACGTCGCCCGCTTGCGACGCACCGCAGTGACCCCTTTCGAGTCACAACAGCTGGTGACCTTCGATACCCTGGAGGCAGCCAGTAATCTCGACGACTATCTGTTGCAGGCAGACGTCGCCGTTGCTGACTACAAAGCACTGAGTATCGCTGATGACACTGCGCAGCGTTTTTGTCATGGTGCCAAGCCAATGTTAGGCGGCGATGAGCTGGCCGCTGTAGAAGGTGTTGACGAGCAGGCACTATTGAGAATTTATGACCAGCGCGAGCGTTTTCTCGGGCTGGGCAATTTGTGCGAAGGACGGCTGCATACGGTGCGGCTGATCGCAGGCTAACGATGCCAGTGAGTGACTTTGCACGGTTTAACCACGCCAGCCGAACGGTTGGTTTTTCTATCTACGGAGAAATCTGATGGGTTGTTTAAGCGCCGAAAGAACGGCGGAGATTGTTGACGAATATAAGCGTGACTCTGCGGACACGGGGTCACCGGAAGTACAGGTTGCACTGCTGTCCGCGAGAATTAATCATCTGACAGAACACTTCCAGAAACACAAGCACGACCATCATTCCCGACGTGGCTTGCTGCGCATGGTGAACCAGCGACGAAAACTGCTGGATTATCTCAAGGGGAAAGATCAGGGCCGCTATCAGGACCTTATTTCCCGTCTCGGCCTGCGCCGCTGACCTACCAGGTTCGAATCGAACCTAAGGAAACCACGTGAATCAAATTACCAAGAGATTTCAGTTCGGCGAGCAGGAAGTTGTAATAGAGACGGGCGAAATTGCCCGGCAGGCCTCCTCGGCGATCATGGTCAGCATGGGCGAAACCGTGTTGCTGGTAACCGCAGTTGGCAGAGCCGACGCGAAACCCGGCCAGGATTTCTTCCCGCTGACAATCAACTACCAGGAACGCACCTACGCGGCCGGCAAGGTGCCGGGTGGATTTTTCAAACGCGAAGGTCGTCCCAGCGAACACGAGACACTGACTTCACGGCTGATCGATCGGCCATTGCGTCCCCTTTTTCCAAAGGGTTTTCGCAACGAAGTGCAGGTTATCGCCACGGTGATGTCACTCGATCCGGAAATTCCGGCAGATATCGTTGCCATGCTCGGTGCATCGGCAGCAGTGAGTTGCTCGGGCATGCCATTCAACGGGCCGATCGGCGGTTGCCGGGTTGGCTACATTGATGGCGCCTATGTACTCAACCCCAGCAAGACTCAACTGGAATCATCTGCTCTGGATCTGGTTGTCGCAGGCACCAACAACGCTGTTTTGATGGTCGAATCAGAGGCCGATGTTCTGGCTGAGTCTGTCATGCTCGGCGCGGTAACTTTTGGCCACCAGCAGATGCAGGTAGCAATCGATGCGATTGCCGAGCTCGCCGCTGAGGTTGGCACCAAGCCGCTCGACTGGAAGCCAGCCGAGAAAAACGAAGCGCTGGCCGGTGCCGTTGCCGCCGCAGCCGAGGCCGGTCTCGCCGAGGCCTACTCGGTTGCCGACAAAATGCAGCGCCAGGAAAAGGTATCTGCAGTTCGCGATGCGGTTGTCGCGCAACTGGCTACCGGTGACGACGGTGCTCCGGCGGCTGATGAAGTCAAAGGGGCATTTGGCGACCTGGAGAAAGGCCTGGTACGTGGCCGGATTCTGGCCGGTGAACGACGCATTGACGGACGCGATACACGCGCGGTTCGTCCGATTACCGTTCGCACTGGCGTATTGCCTCGCGTCCATGGCTCGGCACTGTTCACCCGTGGCGAAACACAGGCGATCGTCGCAGCTACTCTGGGCACAACGCGTGATGCTCAAATTATTGATGCGCTCGACGGAGAGCGTCGCGACGCCTTCATGCTGCACTACAACTTTCCTCCGTACTGTGTGGGTGAAACCGGCTTTGTCGGTTCGCCAAAACGGCGTGAAATCGGTCATGGTCGCTTGGCCAAGCGCGGCGTCGGTGCGGTTATGCCTCCTGAAGATGACTTCCCCTACACCATTCGCGTGGTGTCGGAAATCACTGAGTCCAATGGCTCGAGTTCAATGGCCAGTGTGTGTGGTTCGAGTCTCGCGATGATGGATGCCGGTGTGCCATTGTCTGCGCCGGTTGCAGGGATTGCCATGGGCCTCATCAAAGACGAGAACCGCTATGCGGTGCTGAGCGACATTCTGGGCGACGAGGACCACCTTGGTGATATGGACTTCAAGGTTGCCGGTACTGATCAGGGTGTCACTGCGCTGCAGATGGACATCAAGATTGATGGCATCACCGAAGAGATCATGGCGGCTGCACTCGAGCAGGCAAAAGAAGGCCGGATGTTCATTCTCGGCGAAATGAACAAAGTGCTTGCAGCACCTCGTGAAGAGCTGTCCCAGCATGCACCGCGTTTCATCACAATCAAAATCCACCCCGAAAAAATCGCTGCAGTGATAGGCAAGGGTGGTTCTGTGATTCGGGCACTGACCGAAGAGACCGGCGCGACGATCGACATTGGTGATGATGGTGTCATCAAGATCGCCTCCAGCGACCGCGTTGCCGGTGAAGAGGCGCGCAAGCGCATCGAGCAGATTACCGCTGATGTGGAAGTAGGAACCATCTACGAAGGCAAAGTGATCAAAATCATGGATTTTGGTGCGTTCGTGAATATCCTGCCTGGCAAGGATGGTCTGGTCCATATCTCGCAGATTTCGGAAAACCGCGTGCAAAACGTGGCCGACGAACTGAGCGAGGGCCAGGTGGTCAAGGTCAAGGTGCTGGAAGTCGACAAACAGGGCAGAATCAGGCTTAGCATGAAAGCCATTGCCGCCGATGAGGCGCCAGCCGAAACCTGATAGTCCAAAGGGCCACGCGCCAGCCAGCAATTGGCTGGCGCAATGTCAGCGGCGAGCCACGTGAACGATCTGCACTACCTGCGACGTTGTCTGGAGCTCGCCGGGCAGGCGGCGGTGCAGGGTGAAGTGCCGGTCGGTGCAGTGCTGGTTCACAACGGACGGATTCTTGCCGAAGCGATGAACCAGTCCGTGCAGCTGCACGATCCCACAGCGCACGCCGAAATTCAGTGTCTGCGAGCAGCGAGTGCATCCCGGCGCAATCACCGGCTACCCGGCACAACTCTTTACACCTCCCTGGAACCGTGTCTTATGTGCGCTGGTGCGCTGCTGCATGCGCGCGTTGATCGATTGGTCTATTCCGCAGTAGAGCCTCGCGGTGGTATCGCCAGCAGCGTGCCCGAGCTGCTCAAATCCATGCGTCACATTCACACGGTTGAGGTAGACAACGGCTTGTTGGCGGCTGAAAGTGCCCACTTGTTGCATACCTTTTTTCGTAGCCGCCGCGGCTGATCCTGGCGCTGACTGCCGGATTTAAGTGACTCATTGCATGAAACGGGAAGCACTGTGAATCGATCCAGTATTTTAGCTGGCGTTCGCCCGGATATCCGCTAATTGGTAAAGAAGTGTAGCGGCTAGACGATATGTGATTAGTCGGTGCCAGCGTGGTGCGGCTAATCAAGGGTAATGGCGTGAGTCTCAGAGTAAATTACGCGTGAGTGTCATATTCGAACGTTCCGAGAACGGTGAGGAGATAACCGTCTCTGTTGAGGGCCGGTTTGATTATCGCCTTTATGAGTCTTTCAAGGCTTCATACAGTGATGTAGGTGATATTGGCAGGCAAGTCAACGTGGACCTGAGCAGCACAGAATACATGGATAGCAGCGCGCTGGGCATGTTGCTGATGCTGCGTGAGCACGTCGGTCGGGCTGCGAAGATTCTGCTCAAGAACCCGACACCCGACGTAATGCGCGTGTTGACTATCGCCAACTTCGACAAGCTCTTCGCCATTGAGTCCTGAACAAAATCTTCTGGATGATACGGTTGTCAGCAGGATACGCTGCTGGGATCTGACGGCGGAGGATCTGCGCTCTGATGAACTCGTGTCGTCGCTGGCGGAGTCGGTTTGTCGTGATTTCCAGCTCGATTTGCAAAGACCTGTCCTGTACATGATCTTCAGTGAGTTGATGTCCAACGCCATCGACCACGGGGTGTTGGGCCTGGCTTCCTCGATGAAGGAATCCGGCAGTGATGGATTCGAACGTTTCCTGAAAACCCGACAACAGCGCCTGAGCGAACTGGATCTTGCGCGCGTTGCTGTGGTTGTCGAGCATCGCCAGATCGATGACAGGGCGCCTCATTTGCGCATCACCGTGACGGACTTCGGGCCCGGTTTTGATTACGTCCGGGTCTGCCGCGAGCCAGTGGGGCTGATGACCTTGCACGGTCGTGGCCTGGCCATTCTTCGGCACCTGTGCAGCAGCGTGCGCCATCGTGGCAATGGCAACTGCATCGAAGTTGAATTTCTGCTCGACTGATACTCGCCCGAGACAGTCGACATACTACTGGTCTGGATTGACCAGCGAAACGATAAGTGAAGAACCTTCGATTCCGATAACTCTTACCGTCGCTCCCCGCGGTGCATCGTCGCCGATGACGCGCCAACGGGTGTTGTCGAGTTCAACCCGGCCAATTCCATTGACGATTGGCTCGGAGAGCGTGGTGGTTCGCCCTTCGAATTGTCTGGCGCGACTATTCAGCGCCGGCTGATCGGTTTCTGGTTCTGATTTCGATAGCAGTGCTCGCCCGGCAACGGTTGCAGCCACCGCCAGAATGGCAAACAGGCCAATCTGCAGTTGCCAGGCAAAAGCCGGCAACACGAGTACAATGATTCCGGTTAAAAGGGCGGAAGCGCCCAGCCATAAGAAAATACTCGCCGGTATCAGTAACTCCAGTGCGCACATCAGTGCGCCGGCCATGAGCCACAGCCACGGGTCGCCCACACTGTTGAAAATTTCCCAACTCACGATATTTCTGCCCAGTCCGTTGCCTATTTCTTGGTATTGCCTTGCTGCCCGTCTTTGAATGCCTCTTTGGCGAGTTCCGAGATACCGGCCAGCGAACCGAGAATACCAGTCGTTTCCATTGGCAGATAGATCGTTTTCTGGTTGGGTGATGTAGCCATATCGCGCATTGACTCGATATACTTCTGGGCGATGAAGTAGTTGAGCGCCTGGTGATTGCCGTTGCTGACCGCTTCAGAAACCATGGCGGTGGCCCGCGCCTCGGCCTTGGCTTCCCGCTCACGAGCCTCTGCATCGCGAAAGGCGGCTTCACGGCGGCCTTCAGCCTGCAGGATTGCCGCTTCCTTCTGGCCTTCGGCGCGCAGGATTTCCGCTTCTCGTTCGCCGGATGCGTTCAGGACCGAGGCGCGCTTTTCACGCTCGGCTTTCATTTGCTTGGCCATTGCATCAACCAGATCTCTTGGCGGGGCGATATCCTTGATTTCTATGCGGGTGATCTTGATGCCCCACGGCGAGGTCGCGTCGTCGACGACAGTGAGCAGTTTGGTATTGATCTGGTCGCGATGAGAGAGCAGTTCATCCAGCGCCATTGAGCCCATTACGGTGCGGATGTTGGTCATCACCAGGTTTATGGTTGCAGTTTCCAGCCGGTTGACCTCGTAGGCTGCCTTGGCGGCATCCAGCACCTGATAAAACACGACCCCGTCTACCTTCACAACCGCATTGTCGCGGGTGATGACATCTTGTGATGGCACGTCGCGGACCTGCTCCATCATGTTCATCTTGCGGCCGATCCGATCGAAAAACGGCACGATTATGTGCAGTCCGGGACGCAGCGTGCGGGTGTACTTGCCAAACCGCTCCACCGTGTATTCATTTCCCTGTGGCACAGTCTTGACCGCGCGATAGACGACAACAATACCCAGTATTGCCAGTGCCAACGCAAAGCCTGAATAGAAATCCACCGCATGTTCCCCGATAATCGACGGCCCAGTGTAGCGGAAACGAGCAATCAGTAATGAAAATTCAAAGGCTTAGAAGGGGAAATTCATGTATCAAAACAAGATTGTCATAGTGTCGGCATGGCGTTGTATTGCGACGGATCCCGGCGTGAGTGCGCGATGACCGGTGTGACCCTTGCGCAAATGGGTATACGCGCAATCAGTTTTGACCTCGATGAAACCCTGTGGCCGCTAGAGCCAGTCATTGTCGATGCCGAAGTGGCGTTTTATCAATGGCTTGAAGCGCACTGTCCTCGATTGACAGCACGCTATAACGTTGAGCAGCTGCGTGCCCGCCGAATGGAAGTTGTGCAGAACAACCCGTCGCTGCGCAGTGACGTGACCCGCTCACGGGCCGAGGGTCTGCGGCTGGCGCTGGCCGATTGCGGGTACAGTGGCGCGGAAGCGGAACCCGCGATGGCAGTTTTTCAGCACGCCAGAAATCAGGTCGTCCCGTTTAATGATGTGTCATCGTCGCTGGCCGATCTCTCGTTTCATTATCGACTCGCGAGCCTGACCAATGGCAACGCCGATGTGACCGCCACACCACTCGGGCACTATTTCGATTGCATCCTTGCCGCAACACTCGAATTGCCGGCCAAGCCCGCCCCCGACATGTTTCGACAGGCCTGCCTTGAGCTCGGGGTTCAGCCCGAAGCGCTGCTGCACATTGGTGATAATCCGCAAGCCGACATTGAGGGTGCGCGTGAGTTTGGATGTCGCACGGGCTGGATCAATCGCACTGAGATGAAGTGGCCCGATGACTTCGCGGCTGCTGATATCGTGCTTAATGACCTGTTCGATCTCGTGGCACTTGCGCCCCCGCTGCCGGGCGTTGGCGGGTAGACCATAAACACCATTGGTTTATTCGCCAGGCCTGGCGGCAAAAGCGGTTGAGTCGCTTTTCGCAATCAATCAGTTGACAGTTTTTTGCATTCAGTTGGGTTAGGATTTGTCCGGACGAACAGGATGGTTGGAAATCATGATCGGCCACTCGCCGATTATCGCCTGTGCAAAGGAATGGCCCAATCATGGAATCAACATCGACTCCTCTTAGCTGCACGCACACAGATCAACGGTGTGAACATCAAGGATGAGCGAGACCCCCGACGCTACACTGCGAAAAGTAGTAGTGGTTGAAGATGACCGCGCGACACTCGACTACATCGCAGGTGTTGCCGGCAGCGTTGTGCACACCAGAGTTGTCGCTACCAGCCAGAATAAAAAAGATGCGCTGCGGCTGATTCGGCAGTGGCACCCGGATATTGTGCTGTGCGATCTGGGTCTGCCGGATGGCAGCGGTATTGAGATTGTGAAGTTCGCCGCGTCGCTCGACATTCCCTGCATGGTGATATCCATACTGGATGACGAAAACACTGTGCTGGGAGCTATCGAGGCGGGGGCCAGTGGTTACCTGCTAAAAGATCAAAGCCCGGAGAAACTCCAGCAGGCCATAGCAGACATGCTCGCCGGTGGTTCGCCTGTGACGCCAGCGATCGCAAGTTACCTGCTGAAGCAATTAAATGGTGCCGGGCCGGTGGGCAATGATACAGCCGGCGAGAGCCCGCTATCGAAGCGCGAAACGCAGGTGCTGGATCTGGCTGCACAGGGATATCGATCACGCGAGGTCGCGAACATGCTTTCCCTGTCGCCGCATACCGTTGCCAACCATCAACGCAATGCCTATCGCAAGCTTGGCGTCAAGAACAAGTCCGAGGCAGTCGCGGTGGCTGTAAAAACGGGTTTAATCGACTTATGAGCGTTTCATGTTTTCGTGAACTGTTGCGGATTGCGAGGATTGATGTCAGATGACAGTGCTGGCGGAGTGTCTGGAATTTTTCCGTAAGCTGCAGCGCAATGACAGGCTCAGTGAAGTCGAGCACCAACAGCTCAATCGAATTTTTCTGGATACATCGCCGCTTGGTTTGTTGTTGATCCTGCTTTTCGGTCTGGCCGGCCTTGTGTTGTGGAATCATGTTCCGCGTGTTCTGTTGGGTCTGTTTATTTTTGGCTTCATCGCCGATGTGGTAGCCAAGGTTTGTCTGGTCGAATATTACAAACGTCAGTCTCCCTATCAGCAGCAATCGGGCAATTGGCGGCGGGTTATTTTTTACGGTGTGTTATTCACCGGTAGCCTTTGGGGGGCATCGACACTGTTCCTGCTGGTGCCGATGCCGGTACCCAATCTGGTGGTGGGCATTGGCGTGTTTTGCCTGGTTATCATTATCGCGTTTACGCTGGCACGCAGCTATTTGCCAGTCCAGTCAACCGGTACTGCGCTGACCTTTCTACCAATGTGCATAGCGTTACTCTTCAGTTCAGTGTGGCAGTATCAATTGCTGGCGGTCATGTTGATATGGGCGCTTGTGATGTTGCTGCTGATGTTCAGGAACTCTGCCGAGGCCGCCGCGAGCCAGATTACCGAGAAGGCCCGCCGCGAAGAACGCAACCACATGGTTCGGGAGCTACACGATGGCATGGGAGCGCACTTGATGTCGGCAATCGCATTGGCCGAACATCAGCCCAATCCGCATCAGGTACAGTCGGCGTTGCGCGCAGCATTAGTTGAAATGCGCATGCTGGTGCATTCCGTTGACGGCAAGTCGCGAAGTCTGCAGCAAGTAATGGGTGGCTTGCGCGAGCATCTGGAACCCACGATTGAAAACGCCGGATTGCGATTGAACTGGCAGGTGGAATTGGCGGCGGGTGAACCGGTGCTGGAGATCACCGGGCAATTACATTTCACGCGCATCGTTCAGGAGTGCATTGCCAATATCATTAAACATGCGCAGGCTTCCTGCGTCACCGTAAGCACTGCCGTGCGCGACAGCTTTATTGATGTCGTGATTGCTGACGATGGTGCAGGAGAATGGCAAGTCGATTCAGTACGCGCTGGTGCCGGCACACAGAATATTGCCTATCGCATTGAACAACTGGGCGGGCACTTCGAACTCAGCCGAAAGGGCGGGGGCACAGTCGCCAGAATTTCGGTGCCGGGTCAGTAGTCAGTTGTTGTGAGCGCCGGCAAGCGATAGTGTCAGCGCCACAATCAGATCCAGATTCTCGCTCGTGGATAATCGATGGTCCGCGTTTTTGATCAGTGTCAGCTCGGTATCTCCCGATGCGATTGCCTGCATTAATTCCAGTGATAACTGGTACGGCACATCCGGGTCTGCACAGCCGTGCAGCATGCGCACCGGTACGTGCACAGGCAGCGAACGTGCAGGGCTGAGCAGGCAGTGCTGTCGGCTGTCGGCAATCAGTTGCGGGCTGATCGGGTACGGGCTGCCATCGTCATATTCTGACGGCATCAGAACGGTTTCACC
>CAKZSB010000336.1 GCA_937920585.1 uncultured Granulosicoccaceae bacterium
AATTTGGGCGATCGCCACGACAATCTGCGCCAGGCTATCGCGCAGCTGGAACAGAAGGGAAATCGTCTGCTGCGCACATCACCGGTCATTGAAACGCCGGCGCTGCTACCCGAAGACGCTCCCTGGGAATGGAATATGCCATTTCTGAACATGGCAATCGAAGTGGAGGCCCGTTGCACACCCGAGGAATTTCGTGGCTTTATCGCCGAGATACAGACAGCGCTTGGCCGCGGCAATGAATCGCGCTGGTCACCGCGCCCTGTGGATATCGACATACTGCTGTGGGGCCGCGAAACAATAAACACCGACACTCTGACCATCCCGCATCTGGATTTGCATCGACGCCACTTTGTGCTGACACCGATGATCGCACTGGAACCCACCCTGACCATCCCCGGCAAAGGCGACAAAACCCTGCTCGAGTGGTCGATGGAACTGCCACATCACATGCCGCTTTGGATGGGCATTCTAAACACCACACCCGACAGCTTCTCTGATGGCGGCGCCAACTACGAAGCGAGTGCAGCCGAAGCAACCACCAGTGAAATGATCGCAGCCGGCGTTAACATCATCGACATCGGCGGCGAATCGACACGCCCGGGTGCCGGTGAAGTGGATCATCAAACAGAGTGGTCGCGCGTAGCACCGGCAATTGAACACTTGCGCAAAACACAATCCGATCCGCTGCGACCTCTGATAAGCCTGGACACTCGCCATTCGGAAGTTGCCGCGCGCGGACTCGACGCCGGTGTAGACATCATCAACGACGTATCCGGCCTGACTAACCCGGCGATGATTGAACTTGCGCAAAGCAGCAACTGCGAGTGGATCGCGATGCACAGCCTGAGTGTACCGGCCAGCGCCGATATCACCCTGCCCGCTGATCGGCATCCGGTCGATGAATTGCGCGCCTGGCTGGAACAACAAATGAGGGCTTGGGATAAAGCCGGTATCGCTATGAATAGAATCATTTTCGACATCGGCATAGGGTTTGGAAAAAACAGCCTGCAATCTCTAAAACTGTTGCAGGCCGCGCACGAATTTCGCCGCCACGGTTTGCGACTGCTGGTGGGTCACTCACGCAAATCCTTCATGCGTCAGTTTGCCGGAGGAGACACCCATGAACGCGATATGGTCACCATAGGCGCAGCCTTGCATCTGTGCCAGCAAGGCGTGGATATCATTCGTGTGCACAATATCCCGGATCATCTGGCGGCCTACCGGGGCTGGTCACATCTGGCAGGCTAAACCAGAGCAAACAGGCCGCGCGCTTGAACAATAAGCGACTTGCCATTGCGATTGGCGTGGCAATTTTCCTTTGCCTGCTGCCAGTGCTGCTGCCCGTGCGCAGCACAATTACCATCATGAACCAGATGGCGATTACCATCGTGTTCGCGATGAGCTACAACATGCTGCTCGGGCAGGCTGGCCTGTTGAGTTTCGGGCATGCGATTTACATGGGGCTTGGCGGGATTTTCTGCCTGCACATCATGAACTTCGTCGAGCACGACGGCTGGTGGATACCGCTGCCGCTGCTACCACTGTTCGGCGGGCTGTTCGGTATGCTTATCGCGATGTTTTTTGGCTCTTTTTCCACACGCCGGGCGGGCAGCACCTTCACCATGATCACCCTTGGGCTGTGTGAGCTGGTGATCGCAAGCACTGTCGTAATCGGCGTTTTTTTTGCCACCAGTGGTGACCGCACTTATGCACCGGCGGTTTTCGGACACGATTTCAGCACCCAAACAGAAGTCTATTATCTTGTAACCGGCTGGATGCTGCTGTCCGTCGGTGTGCTTTATTTTCTTTCCCGGACACCGGCAGGCAGAATGATCAATGCGGTGCGAGACAATCCCCAACGCACAGAATTCGTCGGCTATTCACAGTGGTTGCTGCGCTATATAGCATTTTGCATCGGTGGATTTTTTGCCGGTGTTGCCGGTGGCTTGTTTGCGATTAACTTCGAAATCATTACCGGCGAAAATCTCGATCTGGCAGCTTCAGGAGAGATTCTGATGGTGACCGTTCTGGGCGGTACCGGCTTTTTCTTCGGGCCGGTCATTGGCGCCATCGTATTCACCCTGATGCAAACGGTGCTAAGCCTGTACACCGAACTGTGGCGGCTGTATCTGGGAATTTTGTTTGTCGCAATGACCATGTACTTTCCCGGCGGACTCACCGGGCTGCTGGCACTACATGCCGGACCGTGGCGTACCGGCAGGATGCGATTATTGATCTGGCCCTATACCCAATTATTGATTGCCTCCGGCGCAGCCACACTGGCCGTCGTTTCACTGCTTGAAATTGTTTATCAGCAGCAAAACGTTGATGCCGCTACTCGCCATATCGTCTGGCTCGGCATGCATATCTCAACCACATCCATCCTGCCGTGGATCATTTGTACAGTGATCGCAGTAACAGGGATTTGGATCGCCAGGCGCCAACTTCAGCGTGCTGCCACGGCTTATCAAAACGCAAGTGATATTCCGTTTGATCCGGCGATTGGCATTTACCGGGATCAGCGCTGGCATACGCACTAACTTCGCTCCGGTCAATCGCACAAATTGCGTTCGCTACAACGCTGGCCCAAGATTCATTTTTGAGCCATCGGAAAACCGCGAAAAACGAAACCGATGCAAATCGTGAGCGACGGCCTGACCACATACCAGTTCGGCAACCAGCTTGCCGGCTGCCGGGCCAATACCAAAACCGTGGCCACTGAAACCGGTTGCCAATACCAGCCCGCGAGGACTGTCCAGTGCATCTATTACCGGCACGATATCGGGCGTCGTTTCAATCATGCCCGCCCATGCCTCTTTAATTTCCACCCCTGCCAGTGCCGGAAAACGCTCCGCAATACGCGATTTCATGCGCTCTACACAGCCGCGATTGGCCATCGGGTTCAGTACTCGGGTTTGCTCAAAAGGGGTTACTTGATCCGCGCGCCAGCGGCGCGCCGTGCCCCAGGCATCTGGGTAGTTAGCCGGCGCTGAAGGACGCAGGCGGGTGCTGCGCCAGTCATCGGCAATGGCGGGTATGAAAGGCTTAAAATAACGAAACGATGATTTGCCAATATAGTGCTCACGAAAATCACACAGCGCCAGCGAGTAGCCACCATCCTGGCGCCGCCGAAAGGCGATTTTTTCATCGGCGGCATTGCCATTGAACACGTCGGGGGCGGGACCCGTGGCGGCAACCGTACTGCGCACCGCCAACTGCGGTAACTCCAGATCGAGGTTGCCCAGAAACAGCGATGACCACGCACCTGCGGCGAGCACCACCCGCTCACAACGCACCGGCCCCGATTCAGTCACCACAGCGGACACCACACCTGCGGTTTGTTCGATGGTACGCACAGCACAGTTTTCGCGTATTTTTACACCGGCACGCTGTGCGGCAACTGCCATGGCCGGCACGGCTTTCCATGGCTCGGCACGTCCATCGCTCGCGGTGTACAAGCCACCCAGCCACTGCCCGGGTCGGCAATCCATCATCGATTCGATTTCCGTTGCGGTGAGCATGCGCGTATCGAGCTGGTGCTGGCGTGCAACCTCAAGCCAGGCCTCGAGTTGGGCGAGTTTTTTCTCGTCGCTGGCAAGATAGATCACGCCCTCGCGCTGAAATCCGCAATCCTCGCCCGTTTCCCGATCCATACTGCCCCAAAGGCGACTGGCTTCCATCATGATTGGCAGTTCATCCGGATCTCTGCCCTGCTGCCGAATCCAGCCCCAGTTGCGCGACGATTGCTCGCCGGCAACACGCCCCTTTTCACACAGCAGCACACTGCGCCCTTTTTGAGCCAGATGCCAGGCGGTGGAGACACCGACAATGCCTGCGCCGATAACAACGGTCTCGACGCTTTCAGGCAGCTCATCGTGAAAGCGACTGGGTGATTCTTCAGATAGCGTATGAATTTTCATTCAGCCTTTTTGTAAGTTAGGTCAGGTACCTAAAACGGCGGCTTGTCGTGCAGCTCCATCATGTTCCCGTCGGGATGCCGAAACCGCAAATACTCAGCATGCAGCAACAGCCGAGTGGCAGACTTTCCGTAGAGTTCATCGCCAACAATTGGTGCACCGAGCCCGTCCGGGTGGGCGGCATGCACGCGCAACTGATGGGTGCGCCCGCTGAACGGGTAAAAATGAACGCGGGTCGTACTATCTGTTCGACCGACCACCTCATAGCCTGTCGAAGCCTGCCTGCCATGCTCGTAGCATACCAATTGCCGCGGCCGATCTTCCAGATCAACTCTCAGCGGCATATCTATTTGCCCATCGGCCCGAGCCAGTACTCCGTCCAGCACGGCCACATAACGTTTTGATATTTGCCGATTCTCAAACTGTTTATGCAATGACTTATGGGCGCGTCGATTTTTGGCTGCCAGCAACAACCCGGAGGTTGCCTGATCCAGCCGATGTATCAACATTCGCTGACCGGTTGAACCATGCCTGCCAGCCAGACGCTGTTCTACACTGTCACTGTGTGACTTGCCGGGCACGGAGAGCATTCCGGCAGGCTTGCTAACCGCAATGATGTCATCATCTTCGTAGATGATCCCGGGCTCGCAGGGATCAAATTCAGGCACCAGCAATTGTGCCGCGGGGGCAACCACAAGGCCTTTTAACAGGAATGGCATCAGGGGCCCGCACTTGCTTTTGCAGGCGGGATAATAACAGCGGTGGCGACGCAAGCCACTTTGAATGCCACCAGGCTCCCACCAGAATTCCGCCATACAAACCAGCTCCAGGGCCCGAACATTCGCATAGTGCAAGAGCTTGGCGGCGGCACAGTCACCCGCGCCACCCGGCAGCAATCCGTCACTAAACAGCTTGTTCATCACCGCTCGATCACCATCGGCAGCACATAGCTTGTAGCCTTCAAACAACTGCGATTGCAATCGCCTCGATAACTCGCGACGTTGCTGGCGCAGATCCTCTATCCGCCGCCGGGCCGAAAGCCAGGCATCGCGCGAGCGCTGCACCCTGTCTTCGAGTGTTTTGCCAAGCGCTCGCAACTCGCGTCGATCATCGCTACTTTGCAACGCCAGCATAGCCTCAGTGCTGCCATCGCCGGATCGACGAATTTCGTGGCGCACACGCTTTCGCTCGCTGTTGCGGTGCTTCAGGGCTGCCAATTGGTTTTGCGCCTGCCGCTGCGCACGTGCAAGCAGCCGCTTCAACACACGCAACTCCCGGCTCGCCGACATGCTGTCGATTGCGTCGGAAAACTGCTCGAGTTCACGTTCTCCGGAGCTGAGAATCTGTTCGCGCGACGGCTGATCGAAGATCGGCGGGACAAACTGATCATGGCACCATTTTTCCGCCAACATGCCCGAGTATCCGGCCAGATAACCATATTGTCCCGAGTGCCGGCGAACCACCAGTACGCCGAACATTTTGCCACCATCCCCGGGGAAATCGTGCCGCCTGGCCAGTTCGGGCAGGCGTGACTGAAGATGCTCAGCCGCTATGCGCGCAGCGGGATGAGGCGTATTGTCGAAAGGACTGGGAAAACATTTCGGCAATTCGACAACTTCATCGAGCGGGACAAACACGCAATCGCACCTACATCGGCATTGGAAATTCGCGATGCACCTCATCTATTGCCTCAATCGCCGACTCAGGTAACTCGACATCCGCAGCCGCAAGGTTTATCCGCAGTTGATCAAGGTCAGTCGCACCGATGATGACAGATGTCATGAACGGTTTTTTCATGCAATAGGCAATGGCAAGCTGAGCGGGTGGTAAATCGTGTTGGTGTGCAATATCAATATAACGTTGCAGCGCTACTTTCGAATGTTCGCTGTAGCGGCCATTGAGTGTATCGTTCATGCTCCGGCGCGATCCGGCCGGGATGTCTCCATCGGCATATTTTCCACTGAGTAGTCCCGCTGCCAGGGGCGACCACGCCAATAGTCCGAGATCTTCGTGATGGGACAACTCCGCAAAGTCCAGGTCAAACAATCGGCACAACAGGCTATATTCGTTCTGAGTGGTCACCATACGGGGCAGATCGTTCTGTACCGCCAGGCGCATATACTGACTTGCCCCCCAGCACGTTTCGTTCGACAGGCCTATATGCCGAATTTTACCGGCTTTGATGAAGCCTTGCAGTGATTCGAGCACCTCGCGCATGTTATCCAGTTCGGACTCGGTATCCTGACTGGCAGGATCGTATTGTGGCCACTGGCGAAAGTGATAGGAACCGCGATTGGGCCAGTGAAGCTGGTAAAGATCGATGTAGTCGGTTTGCAGGCGTCGCAGGCTACCCTCCAGGGCAAGTTCGATCTTGTGTGGGGAAATTGGCCCGCCCTCGTGTATATAGCGCGGCCCATTACCAGTCACCTTGGTAGCAATCAGCACTGAATCCCGGTTGCCGCGCGTTTTGCACCAACTACCGATTATCTCCTCACTGAGACCCTGTGTCTCTTCGCTCAAGGGCGTCGTGGGATACATTTCGGCGGTATCGATAATGTTGACACCTGCATCAAAGGCCAGATCCATCTGCTGATGGCCTTCCGCCTCTGTGTTTTGTGTACCCCAGGTCATGCTTCCGAGGCAAAGCTGACTCACCTCAATATCGGTACGACCAAGTTTCCTGAATTTCAATGGTTTTCTCTGCGGATCGACGACTGTGTCTGACGGCACATTTTGAGCGAATTCCGACAGAAAAGAAATCGCGGTGATGCACTCGACAATTAGCACTGGTACAGCCTGTGACTACAAGCTCCTGATTACTTCAAGACTCTACCGCAAGTTATCGTGAAGCAAAAGATTTTTGCCCACGTGCAGCGACAACACTTCATGGGCAATCAGCTTTAGTGCAGATTCGAACCAAATAGGTGTCAGAGCTAGTGGTTACGGGATAACCGAGGGGACAGCAAGTCAAATAAACGACAATCGTCTTACAAATCAACGCACACCGTCCGATAAGCAGGAGAGGAGACGTCGTTATCGTACAGCTTTACCTATCGACTGGTTGCCGCTGTCGACCTGACAGCCACAGGCGATTGAACTGGTGACGTTTGCGATTACCCGAGAATAAAAACAGGATTTGCAAAGATGAAATACAGATTTACCACAACGACACTTGCACTGGTACTTTCTGCCGCACAATTCGGCACCTCTTCGATCGCCACGGCCGACTCACACAGTGAACTGAGCGCCAGTGTCAGAATTGGCCTTACCTATCAGGAGACAACTGGCAGTGACGGCGAAATTTTCCTGCGAAATTTTGGCACGCGTTTGAAGTGGAAGGGTAAGAAAGCCATCAACGACGACCTCACAGCCATCGGTTACGTAGAACTCGGCCTGAATCCGGATACAAACCAGCGCAACGTTCCCGATGCATCCTCAGGCGCCGATCGCACAAGGCAGCTCTGGGCCGGTATCAAAGGTGGTTTTGGAACCGTTCGTGTTGGCGCTCAATACGCCTCCTTCTACGACACCATCTCAAGCAACACGGATATCGCCTGGTGGGGCAGTTGCTGGACGCAATTTGAATGCGCGCGTGAAACCAACGTAATCAAATACAACGCCACACGCGGTGACTTGTCCTACTCTGCATCAATCGTTGCACCGGAAGACGAAGACGACAACTTTGCCGATCAGTTCGAACTCGGTATCAACTACGTGTGGAATGAATATACCTTCGGCATCGCTACTTCGATCCAGGCTGACTCCGGCGACAACGACGGTGGCTCGTTGCTGGGTTTGATGGCAAAGGGTGACCTGGGCCCGCTGGGCGTGGCGCTGACGCTGCAACGCGCCGACGCTGATTTCGCTGACGACGACAACAGCGCAAACAACCTGACAGTCGCCGCCACCCATGGCAATTATTACCTGATAATGAATAGTGGCGACAATGTCGACGGCACAACTGATTTTGCAACCCTGGGCTACTCCTATAAAGTCAGCAGCAATGCACTGATGTACTTCGAGTATCAGAACGTCAGCAACGACGATTCCAGTGACGATACTTTTGCCCGCGCCACGTTCAAGCTGGATTTCTAGACCACAACCGGTACTGGGAACGGGTCCGAACTATCCATCGGGCCCGTTAGTTTCCACAAACTCTTTCCTGTAGTACACCCGGTGAAAACCTGCCTCCTCCGCTCTGCCCTGCTCCTGATAGCCGAGCGCCGGATACAGACTTTGATTCTCCGTCATCTTTTCATTGGTATACAGTTCAACTCCACGCAAACCGTAACTTGCGGCGAGTTGCTCGACAAACGCAATCAGCTCGCCACCGATACCGCTACCCTGGTATCGCGGGTGCACGGCAACATTCTCCAGATGCATATGCCGATCCGTCACATAGCAAACCACATAGCCAAAAAACTGATCCTGATCGGCTGACACCCAGACGTCGCCACGTTCCACACACGCGGCAAAATCGGCAATCATCGGCGCAGGTTGCCGACCAATTCGCTCGACATACTTTTGGTAGGCAGATCGCGCGCAATCTGTGATTGCTGCCACGTCCGCTGTTGTTGCTGCCCTGATCGTCAACACACGTCCCGTTCACATGGAATGATTACAGTCTATTGAAAATCTGGCGTCAATCAATACCAGCGTGAGTCAGGCTGTATCGCGTCTTTGTCTCGGGCTCCTACAACATAACTTTTATACCTTAAACCGACAATCCCGCTGCCTGCGGTGAGCACAACAGACAGAATCATGCACGACTCGTTGCCAGCCATATTATGTGTTTGGCACCTTTTTTCCCGTGTGCGAACACTGTTTTTTCGGTGACGTTAAGATTGCAGCTCTTAAGTTTACTGACGAATTTACGGTCCGGGCTTGCCGACCAATAAGCCAGTACACCACCAGGATGCAGCGATTCGGACGCCGCTACAATGCCCGCTGTGGAGTAGATCCAGTTATTGCCGCCGGCGCTGATTGCCTCCGGCCCGTTGTCGACATCCAGTGCGATCACATCGAATCGCTGACTCGAATCTCGCAATAGATCTGCAACGTCACCGTTGTACAGTACTGTGCGACGATCACCGACCGGGTAGCCCGCATAGCGACCCAAAGGGCCACGATTCCATTCAATTACTTCCGGCACAAGCTCGGCCACGGTAACAATCGCATCGGGGCCACAGACCGCCAGTGCTGCTGCCAGTGTAAAACCCATTCCAAGCCCGCCTATCAGCACAGCCGCTCGACTGGTATCGGCGAGCAAATCGAGTGGCAATGTGGCCAGCGCATCTTCGGATGCGTGACGGCGGGTACTCATCAGCTCACCGGCGCCCGGCATCACAATACTGCAATCGTCTTTACCCTGATACAGACGCAGCTCTCTACCACCGCCCGGGACCGTTGCCTGACCAATCAGCGTTGACTGCTTCATGCAAAAAATGCCTCGTCTGCTG
>CAKZSB010000337.1 GCA_937920585.1 uncultured Granulosicoccaceae bacterium
GTTCACTGAAAGGCCTCCCGAAAGTGCCGTCGACAGGTCGACTCGTAGCGATCATTGCCGCCGATCTCAATTTGCGCGCCGTCCTTCACTACCTGGCCACGCTCATCGCGCCGCACAACCATGGTCGCCTTGCGACCACAATGACAGATCGCCTTGATCTCCTTCAGGTTATCGGCCCAGCACAGCAAGTATTTGCTGCCCTCGAAGGGCTCGCCCTGAAAGTCGGTTCGAAGCCCGTAGGCGAGCACGGGAATATCCAGCTGATCGCACACTTCGCCAAGCTGATGCACCTGTTCCCGACTCATGAATTGCGCCTCATCTATCAACACACAGTGGACAGGCTGTTCGCGATGCCGCGCGCCGACCAGCTCATAGAGACTCTGGTCGCGTTGAAAAATGATCGCCTCGGTGTCCAGCCCGATGCGAGAAGTCACACGCCCCACCCCGTAACGATCATCCAGCGCGGGCGCCAGCACCAGCGGGTTCATGCCACGCTCCTGATAGTTGTAACTCGATTGCAACAGCGCAGTCGACTTTCCCGCGTTCATCGACGAGAAGTAAAAATAGAGCTTGGCCATGTGATCCGGTTGAGATTTTGCTAGCGCGAAGTGTAACCCGCATTATTCCCGAGGTGGCGAGCACATCGTGCTGAGAGCGCTTTCCAAACAATCGCGTCACCAACAGCGGCAGCTACGCAGGCCAAAACGACAACTGTCTCACGCACCTAACGGAATATTACCGGCGCTGGCGTGTTCTATTGTCATGACCTCCTCACCCCCAACCATTCACACCGCACTCAAAGATGAACTGGGCAGATTGTGGCGATTCGCACTGCACCTGACAAACTGCAAGCAAACCGCCGAGGCGCTGGTACGCAGAACATTCGTCACCGCCATTGAGCGCCGCCGCCAGTATCCCAGTCGGCGGCAGTGGCGCAACTGGCTGTTCGGACTGGAACTGCGTCTCTGGCAAAGCGAACTACGCCCCAACCGCTCCAACCTGCGATCGATCACGCCAGCCATGCCCCGACAGGCTGACGACCAGCAAGACACACCGATTGCAAAATGTTTCAACAGCCAGCTGTGCGAGACAATCAACCAGCTACCGGAAGCGCAGCGGCTGGTGATTCTGCTAGTCTGCGTGGAAGAATTTTCCTACCGCGACACGGCGGAGATTCTCGATCTATCCATTGAAACCGTGACGGCCAGACTCGCCAGAGCAAGAATTGCCATCGGATCGCTGCAGCGCGCAAACTCAACACCGATCCAACGCGAGTCCGCCCAGCAGATGCAGACGGTGAGCAGCCCGGCATGAAACCCGACGACACAGATCTCGTCCTGTACGCCGACGGCCTGCTCGACCCGGAACGCAAAGAGCAACTGCTGCAAACCGCCGCCAACGACGCTTCACTGGCAAGCACACTGGCCGCTCTGGACGCATCACGGTTGCCATTCAAGGCAGCATTCGATCAACAGCCCATGCCCGCGGTGCCCGACAAACTGCGCGACGATTTACACAACCTGACTCGCGTTACAAGAGAGCTTGGTGTAGCGGCAACACCGATCAAGCCGACGCGCATGCTCCTCTCAACTCACCTGATACAGGCCGCATGTCTGGCCATTTGCCTGGTACTGGGTTACGCCATCGGCACCACTGTGCCAACCGAACAATCGCAGGCGACCATCGAACAACACGATAGAAGCCAAACACAAATCACCTGGGTCGAGCGAGTACTTAACTATCAGTCCCTCTACGTCGCCAACACCACACGCCATTTGCGCGCCGATTGGCAGGCCGCGAAAAACACAATCGAGAGACTAACCAATGCATCTGATATGAAAGGTGCAATACCCGATTTGAGTGCGGCAGGATACGAGTTCGCCCGCGTGCAGGAACTCGGATTTGAAGGCCAGCCCGTACTGCAGTTGATTTATAACAAAGAGGGCAAAACACCACTGGCACTTTGTTTCATGCCCGCCAACAACGAAGCGAATGCAACGCTCCGGGTAAAACGCCATCCAGACCAATCGATAGCCGACTGGATCACTCACAATCAGCGATTTGCACTGGTTGCAGACGAAACATCAATTACGCTAAAACAATTGTTCGAAATAATTCGTGCGGAATTTGCAAAGGCATGAGCGATTCGAACTTATTCAATTCACCGGTATCCGCTGTGAACGGCAAAAGCATGGCACATCGCATGAAGCCACTGGAAACAGAGCTACCTCAAGTGGTTTTCAATTGAACTTGTCAGGCAGAGCCATGTCGAAAATACCGATGACTATTTTCACCATGCTACGCCCTGCTGCATACATATGCCACGAATCTCGTGGCCAGCCCATCACAGATTTTTGTAGTGCCAGAATCATAACTGGCACTGGAGGCCCTCTGCGTTGAGCACACCCACCTTCGATGTCGCAGCCTCACTGGAAGCTGAACTCGATGCGCTTTGGCGATTCGCCATGCGCATCACCGCCAACACTGATGATGCATCCGATCTGGTACAACGCACCTGCGTTCGCGCACTGGAAAAACGCAGCAGCTACACACCTAACGGCAAATTTCGCAGCTGGCTCTTCCAGATCCAGCATCGAATCTGGCTCAACGAACTTCGCTCAAGAAAAATTCGCGCGCACGACTCACTCGATACCGCCGCATCTACCATTGAATCAGCCCATGGCACCATTACCCCGCTCGGCAACAACACCGCAACCGATGCTGCGCAAACCAATGTTTTTCTCGAACAAGTCTATGAAGCCGTCAACAAACTCCCCGAGGCCCAGCGCGTCGTAATGATTCTGGTCAATGTGGAGGGATGCAGCTACCGCGAGGCGGCTGATATACTAGACTTACCGATAGGTACCATCATGAGCCGCCTGGCAAGGGCGCGAATGGCAATCGGAAAACTACAAACCGGCAGCACCCAGGCAGAACAGAGTACATCGCCCAAGTTCCGGAGTAAGGTATGAAACCGACAGACGATGATCTGGTCCTGTACGCAGACAATGCGCTTAGCGAAG
>CAKZSB010000338.1 GCA_937920585.1 uncultured Granulosicoccaceae bacterium
CTACATAAGCGCCGGCTACACCACCAATATACTCATCCACTGCCCCAACAATCTGCACTGTCCGCCGCTAGCAGAGTACTTTCACAAAACACTAATGACTCGTGCAGACATGCCGACACTGGAACCTTTGCGTTCGTGGCCGCTGCCAACTCAGGACAGCCTCTTTCCCTGAATCTTTATCGACGTGTATACGAAGGCACAATGCAACACATCGGTTAACATGTTCAGATCAAACAACATGCAATTAATCCATGAGTCACAGCCACGCTAGCGTTGAGACCGATACCAGCGATACACAGGCCGATCTGAATCTGCGCATACTGGTGGAGAAAGTCAATCTGTTGCAGCACCAGCTGCCGGTATTGACAATCGGCGGATTGCTGGCCTGCACTATCATGATCTACTGGCTATGGCAGACATTACCAGCCACACTGTTATCGACACTGCTGGCAGCGATGGTCGCGATCAGCCTGCTGCGTTTTGCACAGCTCATGCGGATGCGAAAATCTCCCACCCGGGTCATAAACGTGCAAAGGCGCAGCACTTTTATCACCGTGTTGTCTGCGTTGTCGGGCGTGACCTGGGGAACACTCGGTTTTGCAGCTGTGTCGGAGATCGATCCGGTTAGCAGCCTGATTATGATCATGGTGCTCACCGGCATGGTCGCGAGTGCAACGGCATCACTGGCTCACTTATCACTACCCTATTACCTATTTATCCTGCCAGCGATGGTGCCCGCTGCGTTGAAGTTTTTCAGTTTCAGCGATAGCGCTTTCTACTGGATCGGCATACTGATCCTGGTTTATCTTGCAGTCAGTATTCAATTTTCACGTGGTATTCGACAGTCCGCGCTGCAGGCAATTAAACTCAGGTTCGACAACCTCACGCTTATCGATCGGCTGACGGCGGAGAAACAACGCGCCGAGGATGCAGCACGGGAGGCACATCGATCGAACGAATCAAAATCAAAATTTCTGGCAGCCGCCAGCCACGATCTTCGCCAGCCCCTGCACGCTTTACGCTTACTGGCAGCTACGCTGAAAGTTCAAAGTGAGAAAGAATCAGTCAGCGCCCCGACAATTAAAAGCATAGATGAATCGGTAAACGCATTAAACAGCCTCTTCGACTCCCTCCTCGACATCTCAAAGCTCGATGCCGGCACGATTGATATACACATTGAACATTTTTATTTGCGCGATCTGTTAAATCGAATCCGGCCCGATTTCGACGTATTAGCCACAGAGAAACAGCTGCTATATACATGCCCGAACACTGATGCCATCGTCGCTACCGACCAGGTGCTACTGGAGCGCGTAGTACGGAACATCGTTCACAACGCTATTCGCTACACCCGTGATGGCGAAGTGACTGTGACTGCAGACCAACAGGCAGGCCGGATCGAATTGCGCATTTCTGACACGGGCAAGGGAATCGCCGAACACGACACCGCCAATATATTCGAGGAATTCGTACAACTGGACAACCCGGAAAGAGATCGATCAAAAGGACTGGGGCTGGGTTTATCCATTGTTAAACGAATAACCACATTGCTGGATCTGGATCTGCACCTGGCCTCGACTCCCGGCAAGGGCACCTGTGTCACCGTAAGCATTCCTTGCGGTGACGGCACGCAGGTTCACACCTTGCCGGCACCACAGAAGATGAAGCATGGTTACCTCGAACAGCTTTTTGTACTGATTATCGATGATGAGCAGGCTGTGCGACAGGCGTTGCAGGGGCTGTTAGTGCAATGGGGCTGCACGGTATTGATGTGCAGTTCAGCCAGTGAGGCGCTAACAGAACTGGCAGCCTACGAATACGAGCCGGATATCATCCTCGCTGACTACCGCTTGCGCGAAAGCAAAACCGGACCGCAGGCGATAGCAGAAATAAGAGACCACTACCAAAAAAGAATAGCGGCCATCATCATCACCGGCGACGTTGCCGCCGATCGACTAATCGAGCTGAACGAGCTTGGAGAGCCGGTAATGCACAAACCCTGTGATCCTGCGATTCTGCATGGCTATCTCAGCGCCGCAGGCAAGCCGCCGGAATGAAAAATCAGACTCTGCCAGTTTCTTCGATACCATGCTGCCGCGCGAGTGCCGCAGCGCCGATTCGATTGGGAACGCCAAGCGTTTTCAGCACTGCCGTGACATGGACCTTAACAGTCGCCTGTGAACAGCCGATTTCAGTGGCGATGTCCTTGTTGGAGCGCTCAGCGACGATCAGTTTCAACACTTCCTGCTGACGTTCGGTCAGGCGACCCAGCCTCGACTCTGCCACACTGAATTCGTCAATCCCGGCTGTTTGCCCGGGTTGCATGGTTACCAGCTGAGGCGGGACATAGGTGCCTCCCGCAAGCACCAGCTGCAATGCGCTTAGCATGATATCCGGCCGGGTGTCTTTGGTTATGTAACCACGCGCACCGGTATGAAAAGCGCGCCGGATGTCGCTGCCACTGGTGGAGCCGGACAGCACCACGACCGGCAGCGCAGGTGCCTGCTGGCGTATCCCCGCCAGCAAATCGAATCCGCAGGCATCGGGCAGCCCCAGATCCAGCAGCGCTATATTCAGATCACCGCGATTTGAGATAATCTCTTTCGCGGTAGCGGCCGACTCGGCAACGACAAGCTCGTAGCCGTCGCCAGGTTTACCCAAAAATCGCCGCAATCCATCGAGAAACAATGGATGGTCTTCTATCAAGAGGATTACTGCCTGCGGACTTCCATTCTGCCCTGGTGTCATGTTGAAGCTATCTTCCCTGTTAGGGGTTATCCGCGATCGAACTCACGTCGTTCATTTATCTGAATTCACTCCGTTGATAACCAGAAGTAATAAGAGTATTACCCTGATTTGCTTGAATTGCAATGGCACCAATACCGTTTGTTTATGGCATTGGTACCACTTATGCTCCTATGAGCACTCCGCCACCCCATATCGATTGATGCCTCAAATAAACTGGCAGACCTCATCGAAGTCCAGTCGTGGCAAACGATGCATGAGCTTGTCGGTATCCGCATAGCCCAGATTCACGATGAAGTTCGATTTCAGTGAGGTTCCCGCAAAAAAAGCCTCGTCGGCAGCGGCGTTGTCGAACCCTGACATCGCGCCAACATCCAATCCCACCGCACGGGCAGCAATCATGAAATAGGCCCCCTGCAGGCTGCTGTTGCGAAAGCCGTTGGCCTGGGTCGCGACGGCGTCACCCTCGAATATTTTTCGGGCATCGGGATTATGCGAAAACACAACAGGCAGTTTTTCATAGAACTTCATGTCATAGGCGAGAATGGCAGTGACCGGCGCACCCATCATTTTCGCGACATTGGTCGGCTTGAG
>CAKZSB010000339.1 GCA_937920585.1 uncultured Granulosicoccaceae bacterium
TGACGGTGACAACGGCACTTCGGGCCTGATGTTTCGCATCACCCAGGTATCCAACCCGGAAATCTTTGTGCAATACCCGTTTGTCAGCTGGCCCTCTCTGACCCTGACCTATCAGCTCAGGCCAGGCACGCCGGAAGGCGCATCATCGCTGGTAACTGCGGTGCTGCAGGATACCTCAGGCACCGGACAAGGCGGTTCGGATACTTCCGCCCCGGTCGACTGGACAATTCAGGCAAACGCCTGCATCGATGAAGACCTCGACGGCCTTGATGATGCCTCCGACCCCGAAATTGTGTTTATCGACACCGATGGTGACGGCCTGCACGACGCCGTTGATCTGGACGACGATAACGACGGATTATCCGATCTCGATGAGGGGGACGGGGTCGTCGATACCGATGACGACGGCATCCCCGATTCAATCGACACTGATTCCGATAATGACGGCATTCCCGACGCCGAGGAAACCGGTGATTCGGATGGCGATGGCATACCCGATTCCCAGGAACCGGTCGACACTGACGTCAGTACTGACACCGATGACGATGGCCTGCCGGATGACGTCGATGATGACGATGACAACGACGGTCTGACGGACGAAGAAGAGGGCAACGGAGAAGTCGATACCGACGGTGACGGCATTCCCGACTCACTGGATCCCGATTCCGATAACGACGGTTTTGGTGATAACGAGGGTGGTGATAACGAAGGGCCGGTAGTGGATCCGCAGACAGAAGATCAGGACGGTGTTATCGTCACCGGTGTTCGCGGCGGTGGCTCACTCGACCTGGCACTGCTGCTGCTTGCCCCGCTGGCGGCCCTGCGTCGAAGAACGTTTAAACGATAGTTCTCACGACACGCCGCCGGCATTAGCTGGCGGCGCATTCGACCAGCGGCAACATCCAGGGTTGTCTTGCTGGTTGTAAACCGGCATTGGCCGGAATACGATGCCTCAGATCGCCAGGTATTCGTGCCGCAACTGCTCGTTTTCCAGCACTTCCTTCGCTGACCCCTCAAACACAAGTTCACCTGTATCGAGGATCACTGCGCGATCGGCGAGCTCCAGTGCCGCAACAGCATTTTGCTCGACGATGATGGCAGTCATACCCTGCTCGCGAATGTAGTGCAGGGTCTTTTCTATTTCCTGCACGATTACCGGCGCCAGGCCTTCGTAGGGCTCATCGAGCAATAACAATTTAATATCGCGGGACAGTGCGCGACCAATCGCAAGCATTTGCTGCTCGCCACCTGACAAGGTGACACCCTCCTGTTTGCGCCGCTCACCCAGACGCGGGAACAGTTCATAGATTTGCTCGATAGACCAGCCGACAGGCTCGACGATCTGCGCGAGTTTGATGTTTTCCTCGACTGTGAGCCCGGGAATGATTCGCCGGTCTTCAGGCACCAGGCCGACACCGGCCACCGCAGCCTCATAGCTTGCCATGTTGTGCAATGGCTGGTTGTTCAGCCAGATCTCGCCCTGTTGCAGTTCGGGATCACCAATGCGCGCGATGGTGCGCAATGTGGAGGTTTTCCCTGCCCCGTTGCGGCCGAGCAACGCCAGAATCTCACCTTCGCGAACCTGAAAACTGACACCCTGAACAATATAACTCTCGCCATAGTAGGCGTGGATGTCATTGCAGGTAAAGTAGCCGCGTTCTGCGCTCAATGTGCACCTCCGAGATAGGCTTCCTGCACTTTGACATTGCCTTTGATATTTTCCGGCGCATCCTCAACGATCACAGTGCCCTGCGCCAGCACGCTGATGCGATCCGCCAGGCTAAACACCACGTGCATATCGTGTTCGATGATGATCATGGTGATACCACGGCTGTCGCCGATATGCCTTAATACCTCAATCGTGTTGTTGGTGTCGGCTCGACTCATGCCTGCAGTGGGTTCATCCAGCAGCAACAGCTTGGGTTCCTGTACCAGCCCCATCGCCATCTCCAGCCGACGTTTGTCTCCGCGAGACATCGACGCGGCGACCATATCTGTCTTATCGGCCATGCCCAGATCTTCGAGCACGTCGTGCGCGCGTTTGTGTATGTCTGTTTCATGCCGCATTGGTTTGAAAGCATTGAATTCAAAAATGCCATCGCGGTGGGCAAGTGCCGGAATCATCACGTTCTCAAGCACGGTGAGATCGGCAAAGATTTCAGGTGTTTGAAACACTCGCGATACACCGGCCTGATTGATCTGGTGTGGCTGGCGTCCAAGCAGACTCTTACCGTGAAACATCACGGTGCCGCTGTCGGGCGTTAATCGACCAACAAAGCAGTTGAGCAAGGTGGATTTACCGGCACCATTGGGGCCGATAATCGCGTGGATACGCCCCTCTTCTACAGTGAGGTTGACATCGTTAAGCGCCTGCAACCCGCCAAATCTCTTGTTTACGCCTCTGACTTCGAGAGCACCCATATCGATCTCCTATTGTGCCGTCGAGCGTCTGCGAAACACACGTTTGTATATTCCGCTAAGACCGCCAATTAAACCGCCCGGCATGAAGATAACGACGAGCATGAACATCAAACCGAGCGTCAGGTGCCAGCCCTTACCAACGAACGGGTAAATGATCGTCACGATGAAGTCACCGAGGCCCTCGGGCATAAATGCAAACCATTGCTCCAGCAGATTTTCATTGATCTTGGAAAAAATGTTCTCAAAGTATTTGATCAGCCCGGCGCCCAGCACCGGACCAATCAGCGTTCCCACACCGCCCAGGATTGTCATCAGTACAACCTCTCCCGATGCAGTCCACTGCATTCGCTCGGCACCCGCCAGCGGATCCATCGACACCATCAACCCGCCTGCAAGCCCCGCGTACATGCCGGATATCACAAACGCGGCCAGGGTGTAAGGCCTGGGGCTGATGCCGGTATAGCTCAAACGCTGATTGTTCGATTTAACGGCTTTGAGCATCATGCCGAAGGGCGAGCGAAAGATACGGATCGAGATATAAAATGCAATCAGCAGTACAAAGGCACACAGGTAGTAGCCGACGTTAAACGTCCATAGCCAGTCACCCACGGCGACTTTCCAGCTATACCCCATCTGCAGGCCGAACAGCGACGGCGCGGGAATATTGCCGCCAACACTGGCACCATCGAGAATGCGAGGATCGTTCAGGGCGGTTTGCAGACCGGTCTCACCACCCGTGATAGGCGTCAGCACCGAGGCCGCCAGGGCAAACGACATCTGCGCAAAGGCCAGCGTGAGAATTGAAAAGTAGATCCCGGACCGGCGCAGCGAAATGTAGCCGATCAACAGCGAAAAAATGCCCGCGACCAGCGTCGAGACCAGAATCGCCGGTATTACGTTGATCGTCAGCAGTTTAAGCATCCAGACACCGGCATAGGAACCGGCCCCCAGGAAGGCTGCGTGACCGAAACTCAGATAGCCGGTCAGCCCGAACAGGATGTTGTAGCCGATAGCAAATATCCCGAAAATCACGAAGCGCTGCATCAAATCCGGATAACCGGCGTTGAATTGCGCAAACTTTGATCCCTCCGGAAAGGGATTCAGGAATATCGGTGCCGCTGCGACAAGTAACAGTACGAACAGCAGCGTTAGAAAATCTTTACGAGATAGGCCTAACACTGATCAGCTCTCCATTACACCCTTGCGGCCCAGCAATCCACGCGGGCGAGCAAGCAAGATGACGATAGCGGCGAGATAGATCACCACCTGATTGATGCCTGGAATCGTTTCGATAACTTCGCGCATTGACGCAAAGCTTTCGAGTATGCCAAGAATGAAACCGGCCAGCACGGCGCCGGGAAGCGACCCCATGCCGCCCACCACAACGACCACGAAGGAGATCACCAGAAAGTCCATGCCCATATGGTAGTTGGGCGGATTGATGGGGGTATACATGACACCCGCCAGTCCGGCGACCGCCGCGGCGATGCCGAACATGATTGTGAATCGTTTGTCGATGTTGATACCCAGCAGACCCACCGTTTCGCGATCTGCCATTCCGGCACGAACGACCATACCGAAGGTGGTGAACTGCAGAAACGCGAACACCGCCAGAATGATAAGCATCGCAAACAGAAAGTAGACGATACGCCAGTACGGGTACATCAACTGACCCGGATCGAGTCCGACAAGCTGCCCGAAATCAAACGAGCCAATGAATGCCTCGGGCGCGGGAACCGGGATCTGGTTGGCGCCAAAATAGGCTTTAATAATCTCCTGCAACACGATGGCCAGCCCAAAGGTGACCAGAATCTGATCGGCGTGCGGGCGCTTGTAAAAGTGTTTGATCAGGCCCCGCTCCATAATGAAGCCGATCAACAGCATAACGGGAATGGCGAAGAGGATTGCCAGCGGTACGGCCCAGTCAATCATTGCCTGACCCACTGTTTCACCGAACCACTGTTCCAGATAGGGAGTCTTTATTTGCAGCGGTCTGCCGAGGAAATCCGTTTTCGTTTCATCGAGTGTGATGACAGAC
>CAKZSB010000340.1 GCA_937920585.1 uncultured Granulosicoccaceae bacterium
GCGGATCCTGTTGCAACAACGTCATCGTCGCAGGCGTAAAACGCTTGAAGCCATCGACTTCACCCACTTTGGCGCGCGCAAAAATGGACAAATCGATGTAATACAACTGTCCAAGCTTCGCCAACTGGGTCCAGTCTTTTGACCACGCTTTTTTAAATCGCCGCCGCAGCATAGGCAAATCACTGCCAGACGCCTTCTTCAACAACAGCAGGTTGTAGGCAAACCCGTTGTTGGCAATCATTGGCCAAAACTGACTCGATGCCTCAGCCGAAGAGGTCAGTGAGCGTGACCACTCCGGTATCAGGTGTTTGAACCGATCATAAATACCATCATACTTCGTCCATGAAATCGACCATTGTTCGGCACTGTCCAGCGAAAGACGCTGTAGTGAAGAAAGCGATTGAGCATCGGTTTCAGACGTATCAGCGGGACCCAATGCTCTATACAGGTCTTTCATAAGACTGTGTGGCCGCTTGCCATCAATCAAGGGCTCCAGCGCTGACTGCAGTCTGCGCTCCGGGCGCTTGCCGTACAGGAACTCAATCCCGCTTGCCCGGTTGGCGTTGATCGTATACTGGTGGGTCAAGCCCTGTTTGGCAGGTTCGATCTGCTTCGTACGTTCATACAACTTTACGGCTGAATCAATAACTCCCTCTAATTCAATCGGGACCGCTGGAATATCCTTCAGCCCAAGCCAGTTTAAAGGCAAATGATGCACATCGGTAAAAATGCTCATAGCGTTCCCTCGCGTACCGCATTGTCGTCACTGCATAGAATGATTCCCTGCCTTTAAGTGTATCGGAGAGCCCCTTCAACAGATCGGTCTATGTACAGTAATATTGCGGTAATAGTACCGTTACGAATTGACACCTGCACTCGATCAAGGCGGCACTGTTTAAACACTTTTAATTGTCTATCAGCGTTACTGCCACACCCTCTACCCCGAAACAAAATAAACTATCATCCTCCAACGGAAACAATCTGTCTGTCTGAGCAGTAAATCCTATCGGCCATGCGAATCCAGCACGAGATCTGTCTCGAAATACTCAGTGCCTTTGGCAATCTGCTGCAGTAGACGCGGCTGAGCGCTTGTTTTGCCGACGCACAGCTTGCGGAGAATGCAGCACCTTGAGTAACCAGCCAGATAATGGCAGGCGGTTAAACCCTGTCCGGTCAACTCTGACCCTATCCTTATAACCCGACCCGTTGTTCATTGAGCGTGCGATCAGGCTCACCCGACCTGTTCGCATGCATGTTTCTATAAAAACCACCCGATACCTGAAGCGACTGCCGAGGTGAAGGCAAGACATAGCTCAGAAGTATACCGGGCACCACGGTATTGGCCTTGCCTCTGCGCTTACAGCGCCACAGAGACCATTTTTCCTCATATCGCACGTCCTGGTTAAAGCTCCAGACAATAGCGCCAACGCAGGCATGCCTTTTGGCATACATCCAGTCAATCGTATTCAATCTGGAATAATCGTTAATCACCGTTGATGACATAGGTCACAGCCACCTGTCGTCATGGTTGATTTTTAGACAATGACTTACAGCACTGTTGGCTATTACCCCATTGCCGCTAAAACTAGTCTCGTTAGTACCGTATAGAGACAGGCCGATTAGTTTCAGGTCGCGATACCGTGCCGTAATGGGGATTCAAATTGCGCATCAAGCATTCATGTAAACAATTACTCGCTGTGGCAATCAGCTGCTCACCAGCAACCATGCAACCCGCAGTAGCACTCACACCGGAGGTGCGGCAGGCAACCGCCGCAGACTTTCGGTGCGTGGCCCGACAACCGGACCTGTCAGTTGGATTCGTCGACTATTTGAAGGGCCGCGCCACAGTAAACGGAACCGCACCCGAGGAAGGCGCACCGCTACGCCATGGTGACACCATAGTCACTCAACCGGACGGGTTCGTTGTGGTGCTGCTGGGGAGCGGTAATCTGGTGAATATAGACCCTGGAACGACGATCACCGTGAATTGCATGCCCGCCTCCCTCGACCCTGCAGGCGATCTACCATACACCGTGAGCGCGCCTCATATGTCTGGCGTCATCAGAGGTTGACCCACACAAGACGATCAGCGCCAGCCAGCCACTACATCGACGAACCGGCTATTTAACCGCCTCGCTCAATGTAACATATTGTAAATACCCAACCTTTATGGTGCTCGCCGGAATTACCAATGTCACGGAAAATCTTACTTTAGTCACTATCCTGCGAGATTGCGAAATTTCCACTCTTGCCTGGTTTGGTAACCAGTCTCCCAATTCGGAGTGACGCACGGCACTGCCAGCATTGCTGTTCTGGCATTACACTGGATGTGCTCAATGCTCCCTGCAGCCACAGAAATTTCAACGCAGCACATGACCATGCAACGGACCTTCATTTGAATTACTCTAAGAACCTGAAAGACCTGATCCAGACTGTCGCCATGGATACCGAACTACCTGAGGAAGCCTCTGCTGCTGCGGTCACTGCTACACTTCGGTATCTAACAGCGAGATTGCCCTCTCCCATGGTGGGCAAACTGCACGAATTATTGCAGACTAACCCCAACGAGTTGTCAGGTGACGCTGACTAAAATCTAAATCCAGTCCTCGCTAAGGAAGCCCATTGGCCGACAACACAACTCAGGACGCCATTACGAGCGCGCTGAACGGCGCACCAGATTCTTCACAGCGCACCATTCGGCTGGTGATTGTCGACGACCAGCCACTGATTCGGCGCGGGCTTGCCATGATGCTGGGTAGTGAGCCAGACATCGACGTTGTCGCAACCGCCCAGGATGGCCAGCAGGCGATAGAAATTGCGCTTGAGACATCGCCGGATGTGATCATAATGGACCTGCAGATGCCCGGCACCGACGGTGTTACTGCCACCAGAGAGATCACCTCACAGAGGCCCGGTACCCGCATAGTCGTTCTCACAACGTTTGATCACGACGACCTTGTGTTCGACGCTATTCGCGCCGGAGCACAGGCCTACTTGCTCAAAGATGCCACAGAAACCCAGGTACTCGAAACCGTGAAAGCCGTTCATCGTGGAGAGTCCTATCTGTCACCTTCGATTGCGCGCAAAGTCATGAGCCAGTTCCGCACGCTAACCGATAGCCCAGGCGGTTCCTCGCCACCCGGTGTCTTAGATTCCAGCTACGCTGTGAATCCCGCCACAGACGGATCTTTGCCGGTTCCGGAAGACGTGCTGAAATCCGGTAGTTCCGGTGACACTGCTAGCGTGGATTCACCGGCCACCCATGCGACGGAAGAGCCGCTGACAAAAAAAGAAGAAGTGGTTCTGGGCTTGTTAGCGCAGGGTAAATCCAACAGACAGATTGCCACCGAGGTTAATCTGGCTGAGGGAACTGTTAAAAATTACGTTAGCCGAATTATGGATAAGCTGCATGCACAAAGCAGAACAGAGCTTGCGGTACGCGCAGTTACCCGAAGATAGTGAAACAAAATACAGAACGCCACACGCGATGGCAGTCGACTCCTGCGCTTTGCCATAAGACCGGCATTAACTGCATGCACGCCTCGTATCGGGATACGAATGCAGGTCAACAACGATGAACGCTAAAACAGCAGATGAAAAAAGTCGCCTCGCATCACTGCATGCGCTGCATGTACTCGATTCCGAACCCGATTCAAGTTTTGACGGGCTGGTGGAAGTCGCGGCGATAGTCTGCGGAGTTCCAATCTCGCTTATATCCCTGATAGATGCAGACCGCCAGTGGTTCAAGGCCAACACCGGATTACCCGGTACCGAGCAGACACCACGCGACGTGGCCTTTTGTTCACATGCCATAAACGATGATAACGACTTGCTTGAGGTGCCTGACGCGACTTCGGATTCACGATTCACCGATAATCCACTGGTCACCGGCACACCGGATATTCGTTTTTATGCGGGCGCAAAGCTGACCTTAAGCGACGGTGCCGTTGTGGGGACGCTATGCGTCATAGACAGAAAGCCGAAAGTGCTTACTACCACCCAACGCAAGGTACTTCGCCATTTAGCCAACGCTGCTGTTGATTTGCTAGAAGCCAGGCGCGTTTCCGAAGCGCTGGCCACCGCTGAATCAAAATTCAGAGGTCTCTGCGACGCCGCACCACTCGGCATTTTCAGCTCGAATGATCACGGCGCATGTAACTATAC
>CAKZSB010000341.1 GCA_937920585.1 uncultured Granulosicoccaceae bacterium
AGCCTTATAGTTCCTTTTTCCACTTTAGCCATATATTAGTACCTTTGCCAACAGTACATGGCCAAGGGATTCAATCAAGTGCACGTGCCACCAAACCACCACAGAACATCTGTGGAAGTTCAACGCTCCATCCACTATTGCCCTCTAGAATCAACGCCCTTTCTGAAGTAACGACATTATCCCAGGCAACTGTCTCCAGCTCACTAAATTGGCGGTGCGCCAGAATGTTGTTAGCAAGGCACTCCCTCCATCGCGGGACAATAAACCCCTTCAGCCTGGTTTTGAAGCTGTCTACTAGTTCACTTCTGTAAACGGCACTTAACTCCAGGCTGCCTTGTAATACTTTGCCACTGTCTGTATTCACTTGTGCAAACAAATAACCTTTTTTGACACCATCAATAACGACCGGTATTTCAAGGTAGGCACAATAGGGAGATATCTCTTGCCCAATACGCCAGGTGATAATCCGCAACACTATCACTTCATCTGAGCCGCAATCCAAAACCGAGAATCCGCCATCGTTTTCGTAGAGTGGCTGAAGCAGATAATCCACGTCACCGAAGTACCGATCGATAAGATCTACTGCCGTGCCCTCAGAAAGAACAGTATCCGAAAAATATCGCAGCATCGGATTACCGCAATCATTGAAATCCAACCGAAACGCACCAATAGACTGTGATCCACGATCCGGTTTGAGAAAGTAACTAGTTACAGGGTTGAGCGATAGTTGGGAATAGGTTGTACCTTTCGGCAGCAGTTTACTCTCAGCCACACTGACACCCTGCTGCCGCATTCTTTCCCCAAACACATACTTGTGCGACAGTAAACCACGCTGCAAATCTGCATACTCAGAGTTCGCATTTCTACGATGATATGACACCAACTCACTATTATTTACATAGCTCCAATGCGTATTACGAGCACAGCATCTGTATAATCTATAGTGATAATACGCCTGTGGATGAACGCAATGCGCCAAAGCAAGCCAAAGACACTCCATGAGTTGCCGAACCCTACTCTTCCCGTCACGAGACGCAACATCACTCCCGTACAAACCTACATAGCGCCTCGCCTCACGCCACGCAAAAAATAGTACCCAACGCAGCCACAGTCCAATATTGATCAAAAAGACAATCAGCCTTGGCGCCTTCGGAATACCACGACAAAACAATTGCCGATGTAGCAGAACTTCAGGAGATGGCCATGGATTCAAAAACGCCAGACTAACAAGCCCATAGGGCATTTGCCTTAGCCATATAGTTTTTATAGCTCTCTTAAAGTACGCAATTTTTCCCTTCAGTGGCATCAGAAATAGGAGAGATTAAGCCAATCGTTCAAATTCTTTATCTGCGCTTGCTGCATCAACAATATCATCCATGTATCCACATCCCTGACACGGTCAAGGTTATCAATCATCGGTATCTGGTCCGTAAGTTTCTTAACATCGATGATCTCCTGCAAGGCAGGATGAAGATCTGATAACAACTCGGTATAGCGGCTGGAAAGTGCATTTCCGGCTGATGCACTGTCATAACCAACAGGCAGAACTGTCTGTCCCATCGCCTTACTCAACTTCCAGGTTACCTTGTCAGGCACCAACCCCACCATCGCGCGCCGATGCAGATATCTCGAATATCCTCCACCGTATTTCTCAATGGAAGGTGTTGACAGATACTTCTGCAATAACCTTCGATCTAACAATGGCCAGCGGTACTCGACTTTTCTGCCAGCTGCAATCAAAGTACAGTTTTCCAGGCGAGTGGGAACATTAGTCCCCAATCCCGCTCCAAGAATCGACTGATTTATGGAACGAAATGGTGTATCACCAATTGCCGATCTCACGAATTGTTCTCGCAAATCGAAGCGACGCCCGATGTCCGAATGAATCGAGTACAAAGGCCAGCGCTGTGCATACAATTGCGACAGCCCGGACTCACCATTCTGTTGGGAGTTCCGAAAAAGCGTGCGCGCAAACCGTAAAGGTTTTACCCAATTGGAGCCCGGCAAGTTCTGGTATAACATTCCATACTTTTTTTGCCCAATAAGCTCATTCAAAAGCAGACTTCCAGTGCTGGTAACAACCTCATCCCCTCCAAAACCGGAAAGTAAAGTTCTTATTTCGAACTTTTCGCAAATCCGATAAAAGGGATCATGACTGCTCCCATTGGCATGTTCCTCGGGATAGCCGATCAGGGCAAGGGCCCGATGACGGGACTCCACTAACTCTGTAGTGCTTCCCATGCTGGTCAAAATATGATTATGCTTTAGTCCATGAAACTGACTGGTTTCCAGAATATACGAAGGCTCACGCTCACAGAATGCGTAACCAAAAGTATGAATGTCATGCTCAGACAGGTTACGGTGCTTTGCTGCATAAGCGGTTACAGTAGAGGAGTCCAACCCACCACTTGTCTCTGAACCGATCGGATATAGACTGCGCAGACGGCATACATTCGCCTGCTCCAAAACATCCTTATACTCATCGAGATTCTTTTTCGATCGCTCAAACACCTCTGGAGCATCATCGATAAACTCGTGGTACTTGCGCACTGTAACTTTGTGGTCGGAAAACTGTAACGTATGACCAGGCGCTAGTTTTTTGATGTTGGGCCAGGGTGAGTTTTCAAAGCTCCCGGATATCCCCAGAACATATCGCGATAACCACTCCGTACTCGGCTGCAAAGACAAACCTTCCAAAGCCGAAAACACCCTCGCACCACTGGCAATGACGAGATCTCCGCCAACCTGTTGGTAATAAAAAGGTTTTACGCCAATTGAGTCACGCGCCGCAAACACCAATCCACCATCTGGCTGATAGATAACAAAGCTGAAATCACCACAAAGGTGTACCACACACTCCTTACCCCACGCCCGATAACTCGCCAGTATCATCTGTGGATCTGTAAGAGATGCCAGCATTGTTTTATCAATCGAAAGCTTATCTGCAAGTTCAGAGCGATTGTCGAGCCTCACCCACGACACGATGACGAGTCCGCTGATTGGACATCTGGTTGGCACCAGTTCGTTAAGTGACTCGGGCGTGTTGAATGTCAGGCTTTGGTATAACTTCGCCCGCTCATCCGCGAACTTTCCTGTCTTGTCACTAACTTTGAAGGGATCCAGCGCTTGTATGATACGTGAGTCCGGAGTTTGAAATAGCCTGGATGACGACCGATTACTAAAAATGCAAGCGAACATCGAAAATCCCGACTAGATCAATCTGAAAATGACGCAATTGCGCCAAACTGCGACGCGCCATCACCACCAGTAACAAAATAAGATCCACACCTTAGCCACGCATGTCCACGCAAGCCCTCTTCCTCTGTTTTGAAAGCAGCACCTACGTACAACGTTGAGTTAATACCCTTCTTACGCAACAAAACCTTCGCAGTAAGCGCTTGAGGAAAACAGTTGCTATTCCAGGGAGTAAAGGGTGCCACTGAGCGCACTGCCCAACTGATTCGCTTGGCGTGGAATAGACTCTCATCTGAATCCTCGGTGTTACTTTCCTGCATGCGTCTACCCAGGTATTGCTCGAGTTTCGAGAAGGAAAAACAATTTATAAGAAACCGTGTCATCCCTAATAATACAAACGCCTGAAGTGCCAATAAGTGATCACTGAATGGCCTGCGCAAAAAATTGCGAAACCTCGCTATATTACGCTTGGTTCTGATAGCGATCACACACCCACCCATGTAGTCCGCTTAGCTCAACAATCGTCAGGCTGACTTTTTTTCCTCATAAATTACGATCAGTTTTTCATCTAACATTTCGCCAACAAATTTGATCGTATCCTCCTTCACCATCTGAGGGTCAGCATCATACTCCTCAACAATCTTATTGCAGATACTGAGGATCGATTGCGGTTGTCCCAGAACATCCCATATAGCTTTGGCCACGTTTTCGAGGCCATAGTAATAACCGCGATCAATATCCATCATCACCAGTTCCTCGTCACTCAAATTCGATGACAACAGGTCCTCGCGGGCGACGACTATAGTCGTGAGTGACAATTTTCTGTTCGACATGTGATTCTTCCTTTGCACTGTTGCATACTTGTTGTATATAAAGTCATTATCCAGTGTGCAAGACACCGACTTTATTAAACCTGGACTGGTCCACTAGCCATTCGTTCCCGAGCGAAACGATGCATTTGAGTCTAAATCGCCACTATTGCAGCTAAAATGATTCTCAATCATGTCAGCAAATTCTGTTAGACGAAATCCGGCAGAAGGACGAATCGCCCTGTTCACAGGCACCTGTCGTGCGACGTGCGATGCCATTGAAAAATGGGGCTGTCTCAGCTCGAGCCCATCGAGAAAGGAATTGCGGTAGGTATTCTGCAGCACAGCCTCAAATTTATGTATTGCCGGTAAACCTTCTATTTTGAGTTCGGTATTAGTGCTGTTGGCGAGCAAGTAGATCTGGTGCATCGGCACAGTACTATCATGAAATTGATCGGGCAATTGACACTCATATTTGTCCAACATTTGGCGAGTCCGCGGCAGACCTACAGTAGACACATCCAGTTTCGCTGCGGAATCCGCCCACAGACGGGTGCGAGGGTAACCGGGCACCACCATTGGCAAATTGTGTGAATCCAGAACAACGCCACATACATCGTCCACCATCATCCTGTATCCCCTTCTCATCATCTCCCCGAGCAAAGTGCTTTTGCCAGCGCCAGAGGGGCCTGAAAAAAGCACAGCTCCGCGCGGCGTGTTAATGACACTTGCATGCATGACAAGAAGTTGACGTTGATGCAGCAATGCACCGAACGCTGATCCAAGTAAAAATACACGCACATCGCTGTCGATGCTGCCGTGAAGTGGCTCGATGACGATCTCGTTGCCATTGGATACAAGGTATCGTGCGATGTCCGGGCAATTCAACAGAAATTCGTCAGGGTTTGCCTGGTAACCATATCCCCTGGCGAGCTTTAGGTCAGACGAAAGCCGTCCCAGACGAAGGAACACATCTACCGGCTCCTCTGACGCCGACTCAACCTCCGGCAACTCAGGCAACCACATATCACTACGAAATCGGAGCCCGTAGGCTTGATAATTGTATGCCAAGTTGTCTCACCAAAATCGGAAAATGGTACATGCGAAGATGACAGTTGAGCGTAGCTCAATTTATTTTTTTTTCTAATCGATTACGACCGAATTTCGGGAAGTTTTAATTTTTTGATCTATATTGATTTCATTATTTTCATAGTCGTGCACCGCTTGGTTTTTCTATCTACTACCTGGAAATTGAGACCGAGTGATCAAAAATTGTCATGGCCAGAGTTAACGGCATCACAATAAAACCCTAAACTGGTTACGGACTGACCATACTGGAACTTACGTTCAAGAATTCAGTAGATTTGGCCGCTAACCTCCAGTCCCTCAATAGTCCACAGCACAGGCGATACGATGGAACAGTACCCGACTAAGTCCGAAACAAAGATTGGAAAATCTTACAGCAAACCCGCTCTTGTGCGCATCGGCGCCGAAGAATCTGACGGAATGGGCCCGAATGGCGCAAAGTTCCCAATTGCCGGGGAAACACAAGCTGTAGACCCAAACGCGCCTGCTCCACCAGCCACTGGTAGCTAATGGCGCTAGATGTCCTATTGATCCAGGGGCAATTTTTGTCCCTGGTTTGAAGCGGTGCTGGTTCTCTATCTGAGAGGACCATTGAACATCTCCTCTTTCTCCGGAAACGAACCTAAACTATCGCCCTCCGGTGAACCAGTACGCTATTTGTGAAATTGGATGACGGAGTTTTCACAGGAACAGGCGTTGAAGCAAGGCGGGCAATCGCAGGGCCCTGCGTAAACACGACTGTAGCGCTGTGGCGAAGAAAAACTGTCACTAGCGTTGCAAAGATCAGGGGAACCCTCAGATCTGAGGAACTGCTGAATGACAGCTGTCGCGTCACTATACGACTACGCAAGACCTTCAACTACTTCAGTTCAAAGCCCCGCGGCACTTATTTAGGCAGCTTGTTTCAACGCCAACCTGTTCGATGTATCGGCCCACTGCACCCAACGCACGCCAGCCCGCCCGCAAAGCTGCACGTCGCCAGTATCACGAATATTTTGAACAATCAATTGTGCCCCTATAGCGTGCGCAACTCCCAGTGCCGCAGACAGCAATTTCATTGTCCTGGATTCATCATCAGTGGATTGCGCTAAGTCTATCCTTATAAAATCCACGGGGATTGCAGCGAGGGATGATATCGAGCTGATGCTAGCGGCAAAACAGGTAACCGCTATTTTGTAACCATATGCGTGCAAGTTTGTTATCCCTGCGTGTATCCCCGCCAAGTCCTTCAGCAGGATCTCTTCGCCAATATCGACGCAAAGGTTCCCGGCCGTCAAATTGCCACTGGCAACGACGCGGTCATGCATTGACTCCAAAACTCTGGCGTCAGACAGCGTGTCGCTACAAAGGCTGATCATTGCGAGCGACCCAACCGACTGTTGGCCGCATGAATGCTCTGCAATCACATGATTCAGAATCCAGTTATCCAGATGGCCTGTCAAACCGTGGCGCTCTGTAAGGGAAGTTAGTTCCGAAGCACAGTAGACATCGCCATCAGGCGCTTCGATCGCGATCTGCACAGAAACGCCCAACAGTTCACCGTCAATGCTTGAAATCTCTCTACTGTGTGAACTAAATTCTCCCGTGCTAATTGCATTCTTAACTGCCGAGACGTCAATCCCCTGTCGAACCAACTTTGCTTTCTGCTGACCAACGCTAACCCTGAAAACCTGATTGCGCCCTCGCCGCTTGGCCTCATAGCACGCAGCATCAGCCACCAGCAGTAATTCTTCGACTGAGGATTGTTCGGGTTTGAAGTGCACATAGCCAACACTCGCACGAACGGGAAATACCTTGCCGGAGTGCTGGAAATGGGAAGACTGAAAGAAACTATAAACACGCTGTACGACCTTTTCAGATGATTTCGCAGAGCAGTCGCGAATGACAATTGCGAATTCGTCTCCTCCGAGTCTGGCAATCAGATCGTGCTCACGAACATTTCGTCGCAGTCCGGCCACCAGCTCAATCAGCAATTCATCACCGGCCGCGTGTCCACACGTGTCATTGACAAGCTTGAACTGATCCAAATCGATAAAACAAAGTGTGTGCCCCCACTTGCTTTGATCGGCGGAAGCAAAGAGTTCGCTCATCACACGCTCGAATTTCAAACGATTTGCGATTCCCGTTAACGGATCGTGATTGGCCTGGTGCAGCAGGGCTGCGGTCAACTCCCGCTCGACGCTCACGTCTCTTAAAACCAGCACGTTTCCCGACCGCTCTCCGTTGAGATCATACAGCGGCGAGTTAGTTTGACTGACGGCTATTAGCTCACCACCGGGACGCTCCAGGTTGAATTCCTTCGATGACTGTTCGCTCGCCAGAAAGTCCGGAGAGACAGGCTTTCCATCCGGATGCTCACGATCACGGCGATCATCGGATAACTTAAGCACCTCTGCGACCGGCTGGTTGACGATACTGTCAACCTCCAGCTTCAAAAGATCCGCAGCAGCCGCGTTAGCATAGACTATTAAACCGTCACCACTGATCGTTATTACCGTGTCGCGAATCGATGCAAGTGTTACCGATGCCTGCTGTTGCGCCCTGTGCAGTTTGGCCACTTGCGCCTGCTGCGAGCGAACCGCTACCCGGCGACGCAGATTGAGAATGAATATCGATAAAACCAGTAGGCAACAAAAAAACGCAAGCAACAGATTAAGAAGCAGGTTTTGCCACGTAACTGCCGGGGTTTGCTCAAAGTTCGCCCTTAAGGTATGGCCGCCTACATCAAACACCCCGGTCCATTTGTGCGGCTCCAGAAACGGCAGCGCAAACTCGCCTTCTACCGCCCTCCCCACTGACTCATTCATCAGCCGAACCGGCTCGGCTGCCGACTCGTCAAATTCGAATGAACGGGCAATCAGGTCGACAGCGGCCTTTGTTGCTCCGGGCCATTCGAAATCTGCCACGATCATGCTGCGTAAATCCAGCTCTACCCAGTGACCTGTGGGACCAAATTGCTCATCAGGGGCCTCCGCCGACCCGCCGAGGACCCAGAGCTCCCCACCCGCTGACAAACTGCTGTCAACGCCGACGACTGAAGAGGTATCGGATTTCAGCGCATCACCCAATGGTTTGCGCAATGACGGGACTGCACCCAGATCCATGCCGACCAGATCGCCCAGCGCCCCGGTTCGACCGGTGGCATACAAAACCGGAAGATAGTGCTTTCGTGGCTCAGCTCTGACTACCGAGACATCGTCGCCAAATCTTGGCTCAAATTGCCAAAGACCACGCCCGGAGAACGCTTGACTGCCGCTTTCGAAAGACGCTCTCTCATTCGCCGCAACCCACTGGTAACGCCCCATGGCAGTAACAAACCGGTAGTCGCTCAACACCGCCTGCGCCACCACTGCTGTGCGCGCCAGATCTGCCTCACCCGTTGATGGCACCCCAAGGGAGACGAGCACGCCTTCCACGACATCGGCCGCGCTGGTGATGTTGTCAAACGCCAGTTGCGAGCGATGCTCGAAGCTTGTAGCCCCTGTGCTGACCTCACGATAACTGCCAAAGGCGATTACAGACGCAAAAACCAGTGCGATAGCACCTCCAAGCGCCCATCTGCATGCCTTTGAGCAGTGTTTCAAATTCGCCACTCGCTCACTTCCCGTGGTTGAAGACAAAACGATCGTTTGTGTGCGGCGATAAAAAACGCCGGCCTCCATGCACAAACGAGCCGCTTACTATGCTTACGTCAGCTACTCAGGGAAATTACGGAGTGAACGCTCGGTTTGCCAACCAGATCCCAGGAATCATGCAAACTATTGTGTCAGCCGAGCTGTGCTTCCATTTCAGACACAATTTCATCCGACAGCGCCAACGCGGTGGCAAAACTTTCCAGCCATTGCTGTTCAACCGGGGCTGTTTTATCGATCACCAACCGGGCAACCAGGTACATTTCGGCCGCCTCACTTGGTGAATCAGCCAGGCCCGCCAGCGTGGTCACGTCAACCTCGGACTCTATTTCCGTTCGCAAAAAGGCCAGCACATCGTCCGATAACTTCTGATCGCCCATCTGTTCGAGGATTGCCTGTTTCTCGCTGGCATCGATGTGGCCATCAGCACGCGCCGCTGCAATCATCGCTCGCACCAGATTCACACTGCGATTCTGCAAAGCATCACCGGCAAGCTCCGTGACCTGTTTCGCATCGGCAGGGTCCACCCGGGTTGCTTTGCCGCCCTCAACATTGGTTTGCCATCGCTGCCAGGCGTTATAGGCCAGCCCGCCAACTGCTGCGACACTGCCAATCTTCAAAGCTGCACCACCTACTCTGCGCCCTGCATTGGTGCCCAGCAAAAGCGCCAGTGCACCCGCCGCAATCGCACCTTTTTTCATTCCGTCCAGCATGACTTCACGCTGCTCACCTGATTCAGGCAAACCGATCTGGCCACTAGCCTGATCGACGGTTTTCGCTGCTATCGATTTGCCGTCGCTGAGCATCGACTCCAATAGACTTTTGGCATCCATACAAATAACCTTTCAAAGTAAGAGCAATCAGAAGATGTTGTTGTGATCAGTGCACATCAAGCGCTGCCACAGATGTTTGCAAACCGCCGCAAAGCCGGCGCCCAGTTCCAACCACAGGCAGATTATGCGGGAAATAGAAGCGTTACAGCAGCAAATGGCGAAAAACGGCTATATCGCCGAAACGGAGCTGGCGACTGCGATTCACCTTGCAGAGCAATTGCAGAGACCTTTGTTACTCGAAGGCGATGCCGGTGTTGGCAAGACCGCCGTAGCAGAAGCGTTGGCCAGCATGAACGACCGCCAGTTCGTACGCCTGCAGTGCTACGAAGGCCTGGATGCAAGTGCCGCACTGTACGAGTGGAACTACCAGCGCCAGCTCATGGCTATCAAGTTGCGTGAAGGCGGCTCGATGGATGCCAATCAGCTTGAAGCTGAAATATTCAGCGACGACTACCTGCTGCCCCGTCCACTGCTAACCGCTATCACAACAGCTGAGCCCTGCGTCCTGTTGATCGATGAAATCGATCGCGCCGACGATGAGTTCGAGGCTTTCCTGCTGGAGATACTGGCTGAGTTCCAGATCACCATTCCAGAATTGGGAACCATTACCGCTCGCCACAAACCCGCCGTCATCCTCACCTCTAACGCCACGCGAGATCTCAGTGACGCACTGCGTCGGCGCTGCCTGTATCACTTTGTCAATTTTCCCGACCGGGAGAAGGAGCTGAAAATTCTGCATAGCCGATTGCCGGATCTCGAGCTCCACCTGGCGGGTTCAATCGTTGAATTCGTTCAGCGACTGCGCAGCGAACACCTGAAAAAAGTACCGGGTGTCGCCGAGACGCTCGACTGGGCTGCAGCACTCACGCACATCGGCACGACTGAACTGGCCAATGCACTTCCCGACATAGAAGCGACGCTGGGCTGCCTGCTGAAAACACGTGCTGATCGCGAACTGGCCACTCGCGAGTGGCTGACAGAGATGGTCTCGGGCAAATCCGCGTGATTCCGGCATCCCCGCAGGCGCAAATTCAAAGGACCCAGCTGTTTTTGCGTTTCATGCGGCAACAGGGCTATGCCATCAGTGCCAGCGAATTGCACCAGACCCATCTGATCGGCTGCACCGAGCTGTTGCAAGATCGGCTGCTCTATCGAGCCGCGTTGCGAACGATCCTGTGCCGTAACAAAAGCGAATGGATAAACTTCAACCTGCTCTTCGATCGCTTTTGGGGCAGCCCGGACACTTCGGCAATCGACGAGGCCGACGAGCAGCCGGATCAGATGTCCGGTGGCAATACCCAGGCCGCCGGGCTGGCCTATTTCTCGGAATCTCTGGCCGAGAACGAGATGCTACTCGGCAACCCCGATGAGGAGCTGGATTCCCACACTGCCGGTGGCGCCAGCGACACCCGTGTGCTGTCGCAACGCGATTTCAGATTCGTTTTCAAAGCCGCGGAGATGCGTCGCATCGAAGCGATGGTGGATCATCTGGCGAGGCGTATCAGTCGCCGCTCACGGCGTCGCCTTGAAACATCCCGGCAGCGCGGCCAGCTCGACCTCCGTCGCACTTCACACGCCAACCTGCGCCACGGCGGGTGGCCTTTCGTACTGAACTATCGCCGTCGCCGACGCACACCGTCACGCTTCGTTTTGATCATGGACGTCAGTCAGTCGATGGAGATCTACAGCTATCTGTTCCTGCGCTTTGCTCGCGGTCTGTTGCAGGCTTTCAGCGACACAGACGCCTTTGCATTTCACACCGAGCTGGTCGCAATCGGGCAGGAGTTGAAGGAAAAAAGTAGCGCCCGCCTCGAGGCCAAGTTGCGCAACCTGTCGTCTGGCTGGCTGGGCGGCACGCGGATTTCGGAGTCGCTGACAACCTTCAATCAGCGCCATGCCACATCCACGCTCGATCGCAACACGATTTTGATGATCTTCAGCGATGGTTACGACAGCGGTGAGCCAGAAGATCTGGTTGAGCAAATTCAGCTTATCAAAGCACGTGTGCGCCGGGTGGTCTGGGTCAATCCTTTGCTGGGTCGCGCAAGCCCTGACGACGAAGAATTACCTATCGAGCGGTGTATTCGCGCAGTAGAGCCATTGCTTGACCTCTACACCAGCGCTCATAACCTCGCCTCGCTTAAAAATCTCGAGGCCGCATTCGCACTGAGGTAACCAAATCGAATGAACCGAAACTACTAAAACCGGCAGGCACAAAAAAGCCCGCTCGCGGCGGGCTTTCCCGATCAAACGCGGTTTTAAACTAGCGCTTGGAGTACTGAGTCGCTCGGCGAGCTTTACGCAGACCAACTTTCTTTCGCTCAACCTGACGAGCATCGCGAGTGAGGAAGCCAGCCTTGCGCAAATCGCTGCGCATTTCTTCATCGTAGGAGAGCAGCGCACGGGCGATGCCGTGGCGAATGGCTCCCGCCTGACCGCTGTTGCCACCACCGGCTACGGTGATGTTGAAATCGAAGCGGTTCAGTACATCGACAGTCTCCAGCGGCTGGCGCACGATCATGCGAGCTGTCTGGCGACCGAAGTACTCGTCCAGCGGACGGTTGTTAACTGTGACATCGCCCTTGCCGGCACGCATGTATACACGGGCGGTTGAGGTCTTTCGACGGCCTGTGCCGTAGTAGCTTTGATCTGCCATCCTGAATTACCTGAGTTCCAGTGTTTCGGGGGTTTGGGCCGCATGCCGGTGCGTCGCGCCAGGATAGACTTTCAGCTTCTTCAACATTGCCCGACCGAGTGGATTCTTCGGCAGCATGCCTTTGACGGCCAGCATGATCGCCCGCCCGGGAGCTTTTTCCTGCATCTTCTCGAAGCTGATCGACTTCAGGTTACCGATGTATCCCGTGTGGTGATGATACATTTTGTCGGAGGCCTTGTTACCGGTTACGCGTACTTTTGCCGCGTTGACGACGACGATATAGTCACCGGTGTCGACGTGTGGCGTGTACTCGGGCTTGTGTTTGCCGCGCAGAACACGCGCGCACTCGCTGGCGAGTCGCCCAAGGGTCTTGCCCTCGGCGTCGATAATGTACCAGCGGCGGTTGACCTCCGCCGGCTTGGCGCTGAAAGTCTTCATGTCTACTCCAAGACGGGATTGAGCGGCTGTGCCCAGCAAAGCTCTCCATTGTAGAAGAAGGCAGGCAAAGTAACAACTGCTTTTCGCGCGAGAATGCCCCTTCGCCGCGATTGTCGCCAAAGCGACTGCACGAATGCCCTGCAACCAATGCAAGCGACGTGCAAAGCGTCACCCGTTACTACCGGGACTCGCACTTATTAAAGCGAGACGCATGGCGAGGTGAAGCCGGACGCGCGAAGGGAAGAATTAAAGCGACGCGGCCAAAAGGCCACGTCTAACCATCGTAGGAGATGGAGGAGGAAATCTATGTGTCACAGGTTAACGATGTATCTTCCACTTAACAAGCTATACACCGCATTGATTAATACAATGCAAGACGCACCCACTGTGAGATCCGTTGCTTACTCGTCGACCTGGCTCACCGGTGTGGTATCGACAAGCTCAACCTTGTGAGTGATGTCGACCGTCTTCTCAAGCATTCTGGCGACGGAACAGTATTTTTCAACCGATAGATCGACTGCACGCTGAACTTTGGAAGCAGAGAGATCGCGACCGAAGATTCGAAACGTCATCTCTATGTGGGTAAACACAGCCGGCGCACTGTCGGCACGACGAGCCTCCAGCAGTACCTCACAATCGTCAATTGTTTGACGCGCCTTTTTCAAAAACAGCACCACATCAAAAGCGGAACAGCCCCCTAAACCAATCAGTACTGTTTCCATCGGCCGCACACCGAGATCACGGCCGCCATGATCCGGTGAGCCATCCATTACCACGCTGTGCCCACTGCCTGATTCACCCACAAAACTCATGTGGTCCAACCACTTAACTCTGGCCTGCATATTGTCTGGTTCCCTGGGCGATGTTGCGCCCGTTGCCCGGGAGAACAAATCGGATTTGACCTGGTTCTCAAAAAAACAGCCGGTTTGCAAAAAAAAGCAATTCATTTGCAAATGTGTGAACGAATTTTGCTCTGTCAACGCGCACTTGTCCAAGCGACGCCATCCAAACACCAACGGAGACACATATATGCTTCCCCCTCGCACGCTGCCCAAGCAGGCAGAATGGCTGGAGACGCTGCTACGACACAGCCATCGCCGTCAGTACCCGTCCAAGACCACCATCATTCATCACGGTGACAAACCCGACACGCTGTATTATATGGTGGAAGGCTCGGTCAGCGTTGTTATCGAAGATGATGAAGGCCGCGAAATCGTACTGGCCTACCTCAACAATGGCGACTTTTTCGGCGAAATGGGTTTGTTCGACGAAGAGAGCGAACGCAGCGCCTGGGTCGTTGCCCGCACCAAATGTGAAGTGGCCGAGATCAACTACGAGCAGTTTAAGCGGCTGGCTGAGCAATCACCGGAAATACTGTTCCACCTGTCTACACAGCTGGCCGCGCGTCTGCGCAAGACCAGCACCAAGGTTCGCGACCTGGCCTTCCTGGATGTGACGGGTCGAGTGGCATCCACACTACTGGATCTGGCCTCACAGCCCGATTCGATCACGCATCCGGATGGCATGCAGATCCGCATCACTCGTCAGGAAATCGCACGTATCGTCGGTTGTTCCAGAGAGATGGTTGGCCGTGTTTTAAAGGACCTCGAAGAGCGCGGTCTGATACACGCGCGAGGCAAAACTATGGTGATCTACGGCACGCGTTAGCGTCCGTTCGATCCGGGGCTAAAATGCGGCAGGGATCGCCGTATTGCCCCGACTATGGACAGCTAGCTGAACAATTCGCGCAAAGTATCACCCGGTGATTC
>CAKZSB010000342.1 GCA_937920585.1 uncultured Granulosicoccaceae bacterium
GGCACCACATAGCTTGGCTGCAAAGACAATGGCCGGTGCGATGCCCTCACCCACCCGTGGCGGAGAACACGCAACAATGTTCTCACAACCCGCGGCTTTGGCGGTGGTGACCGTCATGATCGCACTGGCGATATGACTGTAGCGTCCGCCGGGTATGTAACAGCCCACTGCGCGACACGGAATCGTTTTCTGGCCCAGCGTGAAGCCCGGGGTCACTTCCATCTCAACGTTTTGCATAGTCGATTTCTGCAGCTCGGCAAAACGGCGAACGTTGTCATGGGCAAAGGCTATATCGTCTTTGAGCTTCTGGGGTACCTGCGCACTCGCCGCCTCGATTTCTTCTTCGGTGAGCAGAATATTGCCTTCGTACTGATCGAATTTCGCAGCATAGCGCAATGCTGCCTCATCACCGCCCGATTCAATATCGGACAAAATATTCTGCACCGTCTCACGAACATCAGTCGCGTCACTGACGGCTGTTTTAGTGGCTTTTTTCAGATAGCTTACGGCCATTGCGGGCATCTCATATCGGGTTGCAAGCGCTGCATTGGCTGGCAACGTGGCTCGGGAGCAGCACTAATCGCGTCCCGGTTCAGAACGCGCACTGCCGCTGCACACCTGGCAAGCACGAAGGGAAACAAAGGGCTGCCAGTCTCACCGGAGTGTAAGCGCTTGCATTTATTGATGCAAGCGCTTACATCACATTCACTGTTCTATCTCAATACCCTTATAATGCGGATCGAATGTAACCGCAGACACCGTCAACCAAGCCGCAATGAAAAAATCAGCGCGTCCAACCCTCGAAGATGTCGCCGCGGCCGCCAACGTCTCAACCGCCACTATCTCCCGTTCGATCAACGAGCCGGACAAAGTGGCAGAGGCCACTCGCGAACGCATTCAAACAGCCATTCAAACATTGGGCTACACGCCCAACATTGGCGGCAGGATACTGGCATCGAACCGTAGCAATACCGTCGGCGCGATTATTCCAACCATGGCCAATGCGATGTTCGCCGGCGGCCTGCAGGCGTTTCAACAGGCGCTGGCAGAAACCGGCGTCACCCTGCTGGTGGCAAGCTCGGGCTACGACAGTGCAGAGGAGCTGCGGCAGATTCGCTCGCTGATGACCCATGGCGCCGACGGACTGCTCTTGATCGGTGCCTTGCGACCTGATGAGACGACCCGGTTCCTGCGGATGCGCAACATGCCCTGCGTGATCGCCTGGAGCTACCAACCGGATTCGGATAACGTTTTCGCAGGGTTTGACAACATCAAAGCCGCAAGCATGATCACCCGCGAGGTGCTAGATCTGGGTCACAGGCGCATCGCCATGATTGCCGGCACCACTGCGGGCAACGATCGCGCCCGTGACCGCGTTGAGGGTGTTGTTCGCGCGATCAAAAACCACCGCAGCGATGCCGTGCTAGCGTCAGTGATCGAGGCGGATTATTCGTTGCAAAACGGAGGCGACGCCTTCGCCCAACTGATAACTGATCCCACCCCGCCCACCGCCATTATTTGCGGCAATGACGTGCTTGCCGCAGGGGCAATTTTGCGGGCGAGAGAAAAAGGGATCAGAGTGCCGGAAGACATCTCTGTCACAGGCTTCGATGATATCAACCTGGCCAGTGTCGTCACCCCCGCACTCACTACCGTACGTGTTCCGCAGATCGCAATGGGGCGCGCTGCTGCCAGACTGTTGCTGCAGCAACTACGCAGCGATGAGATACCTGCAAGCGTTGAATTTGATACCGAGATCGTGCACCGAGAGTCGCTGGCGGCGCCTGGTCGCAACGGGTAGCGAGGCAGGCGCGCATGGTTGCCCTGTGTGTACAAAACATCTGGATACCGGAGCAAGTCCGGTATGACGGGTTGGAGTGGTGGGGGCTTGTTCGTATACCTGATGATTGGTTGCTGCCCTCAAGCCGTCATACCGTGATTGCGTTATGCCGGACTTGATCCGGTAGGCGGTAAGTAGATGTTCGTGCGATGGATGAATGCACCGCGCGCATGGTTGCCCTGACGGACAAAACATCTGGTTTCCAGAGCAAGTCCGGAATGACGGGTTGGAGTGGTGGGGGCGTGTTCGTATACCTGATGGGTGCCGCCGCCGCGCCGTCATACCGTGATTGCGTTATGCCGGACTTGCTTCGGTAGGCGGTAAGTAGATGTTCGTGCGATGGATGAATGCACCGCGCGCATGGTTGCCCTGACGTACAAAACATCTGGTTTCCGGAGCAAGTCCGGAATGACGGTCGCTACAGCCGAGTCACTAAAAAAAAGCGCCTCGAACAGAGGCGCTTTCAGCACTACCACTGGCAGATCAGACAATCAGGGTTGCGGGGTAATGGTCACTTGCAGAACACGGCCATTCAGGCTCACTGACTGACCACGACCATTCAGGCTGCTGACGCGTGTATCCGGATCAACGGGGCCGGTGTTCGGCTCGGCCTGACGTTGCACCTGATTCGCGCCTGTGCCGGGCTCTTCGTCGGCTTCGGTACCCGCATCCCATACTGCGATATCGCTCTCCAGTACTTCGCCGGATACTGGCTGCCCGCCGACAAACAAATCGAGGCTGTTATCGGCATCAGTCGGGGTGTAGAACCAGTCATTCGACGGAACAAACATGGTCACAAATCCGAGTTTGTCGCCATCGATCGCCTGAACCGTAAATTCATAGGCCCCACCCGGACCAATGGGGCCAGGCTCATCCGCACCAACTGGCGTATTGAAGATCGCAGCACCTGGAACGGCACCCGGGTAAGGGTCTGCGTTGCCATCCTCTGCCACGCCTTCAAGGCCGGCATTCGCTGCATCTCTGGGCAGCAGCAACGGGCTGTCATCAGCATTGCGATGTACGATGTAGGCACCCGGCGACAACGGCACTGCCTCAGTGGAACCGTCGGACGCGACGTTCAATGTGCCTTCATCGGATACGTTCTCCAGACGGATAGTGAATCGAGTGGCATTGCCCGCATCGATCTGACCACGAATTTCACCTGGCGCATTGGCGGCTGTGTGCACGTTAAAATACAACTCGCCTCGATTGAACGCGCCGATTTCATCTGCCGTCAGCACACGCGCATCGGACGGCACTGTCCAGGTTGAACCACCATCATCAGAACTCAGCCCAATCAACACCGGGCCGGTGACACCGGCAAAGCCGCGATGAATATGTGCCGCTGTGGCCGCGCCCGTGAGGTTGCTGACACCCAGCGTGGCAGTGACGACGCCACTTGCGTCAACCGACACTTCAGCGCTGCCACTTGCAGCCGCAGGCACGCCCGTCGGTGCCGGGATTTCCTGCGCAGCATCCAGTTGTACCGAGACAGTCTGCCCAGCGGTATCGGCGCCGGTATCAACGGTATCGTTGTCGCTGTCACTGCCGCAGGCAGCAAGCGTGAGTGCTGCAGTTAAAGCAAACGCATACTTCGCCGTAGTGCGCAATTTGTATTTCGTGTGAAACATAATGTGTTATCTCCTGAAAATTTGAAACGATGGGTTGTTATTTCCAAAACCTGTGACCCCCTGGTTCACTCAACGTTCAAGCCGGAAGTTTGGTTTACCCAATACCAGCGATCTGAAGATTGAATGCCAATACCGCTTCAAGGTTGTTGAAGCAACGCATCAACCGGGTTTATCAAGTTTCTTGATTCAGGAAACACGCGATCGGGCAGAAGTATTCCGTTGTATCGGAACTTGTTAGGAATTCGTGATATTTTCCCGAGCGCACCACAAACGCACCATTACTCGGCTTTGTGGCAATAGCTGCTACACAAACAACGCGAACGCATTGCCAAACACAGACGAGGTAACATCCACTCGAGTATTTTCCGCCACGGGGATCGGCGGACCCCATGCGCTTGTCAATACCAGATCACCCGCTTTTAGCTGCAAGCCATGCTCAGCCAGTGCAGCAGTCAGCCAAACCACCGCAGCCACAATATCACCCGGCCAGTTAAGCGTAAGCCACTGATCGACAACCACACCATCGTAAATCAGTTTCAGATCGGTATCGCAGGCGCTCGCAAGATCGGAGACTGGCGCGCCACAAACCACACCGCAATTAATGCAGTTGTTAGCGATCAGTTCGTGGCCATGTGGTTTTTCACCTCGCAATACCAGATTGTGCAATTCCAGTGTGGGATAAACGGCGGCGACCGATTGAGCTATTTCACTAATCGACAGTTCAGGCGTTAGATCACTGGCAAGTTCAATCGCAAACTCAGCTTCAATCGCGATACCGTCATACGATTGTTTTTGCAATTGCACGCCACTGCCGTGCACTTCCGACCCCCATAACCTGCCCCAGACTGGTGTCTCAAGCCCCATCATCTTTTGATTACCGGGCGTAACTGCACCCACCTTGTATCCAATGACTGACTCCCCTCTCGCCTCACGTAATCGAGTCACTGCAGATTGCACGCGCCATGCATCCGGTAATTCCAGCCGCAGTCCCTCGGCGAAAATCATACCTGGCGTGGCAGCGTCATAATCAGCCAGCAGGCGGGCAGCTATTTCGTTAACCGTGTTTGTGTCGATCGCCATAATGTGTTCCGATCTTGAGTTGGGTGGATCAACTGTGGTTGATGCAGGCTTTAAACATTGGGGACAGAGTGATGTATTAGATCTTTCCTGTGGCATGTCAGTCTGAACCAGATGTCATTTCGTCTGCTTCGAGCAAAATCAGATCTTTGCCGCCAACCTGGTTTTACAGACATTAAATTTAGTACCAGGCATCCGGTAATTCCCGTTTGCGTCTGGCCACGTAGTCGTTCAGCGCTTCCAGGGTGGCGGGATCGATCGATGGTAATTCGTAGTTGGCCAGCATTTTATTCCACTTCTCGTAGGCGCGACGGCGCATGTCTTTGCTGCCGCCCTCCTCCCAGCTCTCTACATTTTCACTGTCGCTCAGTTCGGCCGAATAAAACGCATTCTGATAATGCCGCATGGTGTGTGCCGAGCCCAGGAAATGACCACCGGGCTCAACCTCCTGATAGGCATCGCGCGCAAATTGATCCTCACTCATATCGAGCCCTGCCATTACTTTTTGATAGCCGCCGAGACGATCGGCATCCATAACAAGTTTTTCGAATCCGGTTGCCAGCCCGCCTTCGAGCCAGCCGGCCGCATGCAGAGTAAAGTGTGATCCGGCCAGTGCAGTTGAGTGCATGGAGTCTGCGCTTTCATAGGCTGCCTGCGCGTCTTCAATCTTTGATGCGGTCAGCGATCCACCGCAGCGCAGTGGCAATCCAATCCGGCGCGCCAGCTGCCCGATCACATAGTTCGATACCACAGGTTCCGGCATGCCGAACGTGGGCGCTCCGGATTTTAAACTCATCGACGATAAAAAATTCCCCATCACAAACGGCGCCCCGGGCCGCACGAGCTGCCCAAATGCCACCGTGATCATCACCTCGGCCATGGCCTGGCAGACTGCCGCCGCGGTCGACACCGGCCCCATTGCGCCAGTGAGAATAAACGGTGTGATCACCATCGCCTGACCACGCGATGAGTAGACCTGAATCGCCTCGGTGACGACGCGATCAATCAACAACGGCGAATTGGTATTCACGTTGGCCATGATCACCACGTTGTTGTCCATCGTCTCGCTGCCGTGGAGGATCTCGGCCATATCGACACTATCCTGCGCACGGCTTTTTTCCGTTATTGCGCCCAGGTGAGGCTTGTCGTTTAAGGTCATGTGCGCAAAGACCATATCCAGATGACGCTTCGACACCGGTATATCGGTAGGCTCTGCGATCACCAGGCCGGTGTGGTGCAGATTCGGATGCAGATACGCAAGCTTGACGAGCTTCTCGAAGTCATCGAAGGTCGCGTAGCGACGCCCGCCTTCCAGGTCACGCACAAACGGCGCACCATAGATTGGCGCAAACACCTGGTTGTTGCCGCCAATCGTCACCGAGCGCTCGGGGTTGCGCGCCAGCTGAGTGAACTCGCCGGGCGCTTTGGCACATTGCGCTCGCACCCACTGCGCATCGGCGAAGACCTTGTCACCCTCGATCTTCACACCAGCATCGCGCCAGATCCGCAGTGCCTCGGGATCGTCGCGAAAGGCGAAGCCGATATTCTCCAGCATCCAGTCGACCTGCTGATCAATTGCCACAAGCTGCTCTTCATCGAGCGGATCGAAAAACGGCAACAACCTTTTGATATAGGCAGGTGCTGCAGCCACTGCACCGGGCGCGGCACCGGAGCGGGAGCGACGGGTTCGACGGACCATGCTGAATACCTGATTTCGACGGTTACCGGATAATAGCGGTGATCCGGATCGTTGTAACGCAACGTAAGGTATGCAGGTGGTGAACCTGTCGTGCGCTGACCAGAATGATCAGAACCTTCTGGCCGCCAGGCGAGCATGAGCCTCGCAAACCGACAGAGGTCCGTTTTCCGCCACTGCCGCAAAAGTATGTGAGGGGTGCGCACCCGCGTGTAGCGACTGCTCAACTGAAACTACAGCAGCTGACCTACTTGTACAGGATGGGAATGTCAATACACTGGTAAGCTTACGGTGCACCCGTTAGTGAGATTTGAAAAATGAGCAGATTTGCCGAGCTGGATGCTCTGGATCAGGCTACCTGGATTCTGATCGATGGCGAATTGGAATTCACCAATGAAACAGCCCGCCGCGAATACCCGCAAATAACCCTGGCCGAAATCACTCAGTTGAGCAAAGTTGCCGGCGAAACGTGGAAGAGTATCGATCAGATCGCGCCGGCAATCCCGGCAACAAGCCATGGCACGTCACAAGTGCGCGCCGCCAGTTGGGGCAACGGGCAGCGGTTATTGCAACTGCGACCAACCGCCGCCGACGCCGACATGCTTGCAAGCCTGCTCGACGCATTGCCACAACGCATCGCCTGCCTCAACAACAACAATCAGTTGCTGTGGGTAAATACGCCAATGTCAGACAAATTCGATTGCACCCGCGAGGCGATGGCTGGCATGAGCCTGGCAGATTTTCTGCCGCCAGGCATCGCCCTGGAACTCGAACAGGCCACCCACACCGCGCGATCATCCGGGCGCACCACCCACTATTATAACAACGGGCTCAGCAACCCGGAATCCGATGAACGCGAACTGATGAGTGAGCTAACACCACTCGACAATCAATCCGGGCAACTGATAATCAACTGCACCGATGTATCCCTGCAACAACCCATCCGCAGCCAGGCGGCGGCGAAAACCGTTATTCTCGAGCGAATAGCCCGCGCCGACCCGATCGCAGTCGTGCTCAGCGACCTGGTCAAGCATGTCAGGGTATACAGCAATGCTATCAGCGCCGCGATCATGCTCGCCGTACCCGATGACTCGGCCGAGCAAATTGAACGCGGCAGATTTACCGTCGTGGCCGCAAGTGCGCTGCCCGCCTTTGTGCAAAATGCACTGGAAGGACAACCCGTCGCACTGGAGAGCGGCCCCTGCGGTAGTTCCGCAATTTACGGGCGCCGCCGATTCGTTGACGACATTCCATCGATTGAGGCGCTGCAACCCATTGCCGGGAAATTGCGACAGGCAAATATGAACGCATGCTGGTCCGAGCCCATCTCATCACCCAACGGCCTGGTGATTGGATCAATGGTGGTTTATTTCCACAGCATGGCAGACGAAGCACAACACCGGGAACTGATCTCGAATGCCGCGCTGGCCACCGGTATCGCTATTGAACGCGGAGAGAACGAACGCCGCCTGATTTCAATCAACGCCGAGCTGGAGCAACGCGTAGCCGAGCGGACCCAGGCACTAACCCGGTCACTGCGCGACATCGAATACGCCCGCAATGAGGCTGAAAGTGCCACTAAGGCGAAGTCCCGATTTCTCGCCGCGGCCAGCCATGATCTGCGCCAGCCACTGCAAGCACTCAGCCTCTATCTGTCGGCCCTGCAGAACAGCCCGCCGCAAACAGATTTCGGACCGATCACCGAGAAAATCGGCAACGCGGTCACTGCAATGAACGACACACTGGCCTCACTGCTGGACATCACCAGTATTGCCAGTGGCAAGATAAACACTAACCCGCAGCCTTTTCCGATTGCCAGAACACTGGCCCGATTAAAATCCGTGCACGATCCGCGCGCAGAGGCCGCCGGGCTCACGTTTGAACTCGAATGTACTGATTGCGAGATAATCAGCGACGAAGCGCTGTTTTACCGAATACTCGATAACCTGCTAACCAACGCAATCAGTTATACCGAAGCGGGCAGAGTAAATTTACGTTGCCTGGTCGATCACTCGCAGGTGCGGATAGAAGTATCCGACACCGGCGTTGGTATCGCCAGCAATCAGCACGAGCGAATTTTCGAAGAGTATGTGCAGCTGCGCAATCCCGGGCGCACACGCAAGATGGGCATGGGCCTCGGACTCGCCGTGGTGGCACAACTGTGCAAATTACTCGACCACGATCTGCAAGTCGCCTCCGAACCCGGCGTGGGCTCTACTTTTTCCGTCTGCGCCAATCGCGCGAGCCAGCCGGCAGCGCCAATAAATGCGCGCCCGGAAGAACCACGCAGTGTTGCAATACCCGCCAATGCCAACCCCCGCGTGCTGTTCGTTGACGACGACGAAGATATTGTCGACGCGATGACCCTGATGATGAACAATCAGAACATCGAACTGCTGGCCTGCTACTGCGCCAACGAGGCAATCTCAATGCTCGAGAGAGGCGTCGAGCCGGACTTGCTCATCACCGATCTGCGCTTACCCGACATTTCAGGCAATCAGCTTATCCACAAGGCTCGCAGAGTACTGGGAACCGAGTTACCTGCAATTCTTATCACCGGCCACGCCAGCACAATGGAGTCTGCAGGGCTTCCGAATGATGTCGATTTACTAAAAAAGCCGGTTAAAACCGAAGCGTTGCTCGCACTGATAGAGAAAAAGGTCTATCGGCCCATAGCGATATAACCGTTCCTGCTGTTGCGTGTGCTCCTGCGGCGCAACCCTGCAAACAAACCGACAACGAAAAGAGAAAACGCACCGCCACCCGATTCATTGTTTACCGTGTCTGTTGTTGCCCCATCGCCAGATGAACTGCCGCCACCACCCGCCGCATTCGCATCAACGCCCAGTGGCACACAGCGATCGTCGATATCTGCCTGGCAACCCTGAAATGCCGTACTTCTTGCCGTGCCGGCACCGGTTGGAAAGCGCATAATGAAGTTGCCATTTGAATCAAACTTCAGCACTTCATTCAAAAAAGACACTACATAAAAATCACCGTTCCCGTCGAAGGCAATTCCCTGCGGGACAATGCTGCGGCCATCATCAATATCAGCCGGCAGCAGCGTGTTGAGCAAATTGCCGTCGAGATCAAATTCGTAGATACCAGTATCACCTGAACCAGAAGTCACCCACAGGGTATCGTCCTCGTCCATTGTCGCAAGATTAGGATCACGCGCCCCCGCCATCTGGCTGGAGATACCGGGTGCCGTGAAATCAAACAGAAAATTCTCCTGGCCATCGAATTTACTGGTGGATCCAATAGCACCATCAGAACCACC